>JBJHDE010000076.1:0-13219 GCA_050486385.1 Planctomycetales bacterium
TGGTGTTCTCGTTCTCCGGCGCGGGCTGGGTCATCGGCGCCTCACTGCGCCTGATCGCCACCATGCTGGCCGCCGCGGTGGGCGACTATTCGGCCGAGGTCCACGACTCCGGCCGCACGGCCAAGTACAAGCACGAAGCCTACGGCTGGCTCGGCGTGACCGCCCCCGAAATGGCCGTGCTGGCGGAACTCCTGCTGCGGGGGCCCCAGATGTTGGGCGACCTGCGGGCCCGAGCGGCACGCATGGAGAAGTCGCTGTCGGACATGACGGCACTGAAACCCATTGTGCAGAGCCTGGAAGACAAGGATCTGCTGGTCGCGCTGACGCCCGAGGGGCGCGGCCAGATCGTATCGCACAACCTGTATCCCGAAAACGAGTTCGCCGCGATCCGCAGCCAATTGGCTTCGTCGCCTGGGGTGCTGGAGCCAGCGCCGTCGGTGGTGAGCCACCCCCCCGCCGCGGCGGCCCCGCCGGTTTCCCCAGAGCCTGACCCGCGGGTGGACGAATTGGCCAGCGAGGTGCGTCGGCTTGCCGATGAGTTGACTAGCCTCCGCGAGGATCACACCTCCCTGGCCAGCGAGCTGCGGGCGACCCAGTCCGAACTGGCTGACCTCAGACAACAGTTTGGGGTGTAAGTCGCGGCCTCGAAAAGCATTGCGACGAGTCGGTCCATCGGCGGGCGGCCGAAACTCGCGGATCAATCAGCCTGCCCAGGGGGCATGGGATGGCTTGGCTCTATCTGATTACCGCGGGCGTCTTCGAGGTTGGCTTCACGACCTGCCTCAAGAAGAGCAACAATTTCACTGACTGGCGCTTCGCCCTTGGGTTTTTGGTGTGTGCGACCATCAGCTTTGGCCTGCTGAGTGTCGCCCTGCGGAGCATCCCCCTGGGCACCGCCTACGCAGTGTGGACCGGCATCGGTGCGGCGGGCACCGTCATGGTGGGGATTTATGTGTTTGGCGACCCCACCAGTTTAGCCCGAATGTTCTTTCTAGCTCTGTTGGTGGGTTCGATCGTGGGTCTGCGGTTGGTCTGACTGAGGCTCCGAGGCCGATCCCGCCCAAGCCCCTGGAAAGACGGGTGACACGGTCCAATACTTTGTGTAGAAATGTTTAGTGTTGTGGGGCATTTCGGGGGAGCGGTGTCGCGAATCTGCGACAATTTTTCGACACGGAAATAATCGGTCGCATCCCCCGCAAGCGTCGCTATAATGGCGCGAATGGCTCGGAAAAACTGAGTGACCTCATCTCCAGGTGTGTGTTCGACACATGTCTGGCAGGGTGGGTTGGATCGTCACTCCCGGCTACGTTGTCTCGACTGGGTTGCGAGTCTTTGGATCTCGTGGAGCCATTCAGAGCATGGTATCCGCACGGAAGCGTCCGGCCTTTGCCCCGTATGACGATTCGATCCTAGAGCAAAGGACACGCTTCGATGATCGCTGATGAAAAGCGGCAAGAGCGTTGGGATTACTGCAAGCCCTCCGATGGTGCTCCGTCGGGTTACCCGTATGCGATTCGCATTGAAGGCAAGCCTGGCACGGTGGCCTGGGTGAAACGGGAAGAGGACGCCAAGTTCATTTCGCAGCTTGGTTCGGCCATCCGCATTCTCGAAAGTGGTCAGGTGATTGCCTGGGCCCGGAATCGCGACATCGCCGACATGATTGCCCGTAGCCGCGAAGACATCCCCTCGCTGTTGAGCGAACGGGAGTGGCTTTGGAAAGAGCGGGAGCGTCTGATGGACCGCATCACCCAGCTTGAGAACCGCGTTCCGACCTGAGTGGAACTCCCATCCGCATTGGATGCATCAACGGGGCGTTGCCGGACACGGTGACGCCCCGTTTTTGTGTTTGCATGAGGACACGAGGGCGATGGAACAATCGCCCCCAGCCCGCCAATCGCCGATGATCGACGTCTTCGTCTATGGCACTCTGAAACGTGGCGGGCGGTACCACGCCGCGTATTGCCGGGGAGTCGAGTCGATTGCCGACGCCACCGTCGTGGGGCGGTTGTTTGCCTTGCCGGCGGGATACCCAATGTTGGTGGTGCCCGAAGCCTCGATCCTGGCCCGAGCCAGCGGGCAAGCAGAAACGGACTTGGCGAAGATGGCCGCGATTCAAGCCAGCGATGTGCAAGGGCCGCATTTGTTCGAGCCGCCCTGGCGGGCGATTCGCGGCGAGTTGCTGCGGTTTGCCGATCCCGGGGTGCTCGTGCGACTCGACAGGCTCGAAGAATTCATCCCCGGAGGCGGCGGCCTGTACGAACGGGTGATCGTGGCCACGCTTGGCCCTCAGGGGCAGGCTGTATGGACCTACGTCGCCCCCGGCGGTCAGTTGCCAGCCGGAGCGGTGGAGGCGGGCGAATCCTGGCCGACGACCAGTTGATTGTCGATCTGGTCGACACCGGGTTCCAGCATCAGCAACTGGGCGGCCAATCGCCGACTTCGCTCGTCGGGCACCCGCCCTTGCAGGACGACCACCCGATCGTTGACGGCCACATCAACTTGGCCCAGGCCCTGAACCCGGTCGAGATTGCGGAACCGGGTGGCGGCCGCCGACTGGACTTGGCCGGCCCCAATGGACGGATAGCGGAAATCGGCCTGGAGCTGAGTCCGAGGCATGGTCCCACCAGCACCGCCCCGCTGGGTGAAGTTCATGCCCTGATTCATGCCGAAACCGCCCATCCCCATGCCGCCCAGACCTTGGCGGCCCATCATGCCTTGTTGGCCAAAGCCCATGCCGCCCATGCCGCCCATACCTTGGCGGCCCATCATGCCTTGCTGACCAAAGCCCATGCCGCCCAGACCTTGGCGGCCCATCATGCCTTGCTGACCCATACCGCCCAGCCCCATGCCGGCCCGCTGCACACCACCGCCGGCCTGTCGACCGCCCATGCCGCCCATGCCGCCCATGCCTGCTTGGCCGGCGAATTGGCTTTGCGTGCCAAAATTGCTTGCGGCATCGGCGGCGCTTGCCCCGACAAACTGACCAGCCTGCCGATTCTGTCTCAGGAAGCGTTCTCCACCGGTCAAACTGCCCGCCAAGTCGTTGGCTGCGCCGGGCATCGGGCCGTTGGCTCCGCCGGCCATGCCACCACCGCCACCCATGCCACCGCCCAAGGTGGTCCCGCCCGCAGGCGTACCGGGCGCTCCGGTCATGGTCCGCTGACCTGGGTTGAAGCCGCCGCCCAGATTCCGCTGGCCGAACATTCCCTGGGCCTCGACGTTGGCGGCCCATAGCAGGCCGGCCAAGCTCAGACAAGCCATGGTGGCGATTCGCATCGTTCTGATTCCCAGGAAAAGCAGGCCTAGTGGGGCCACGAGGCAGGTCATGGTTCCACCGCAAACAGCGGAACAGCGTGCCCGACGCGACGACTCAGGGTCCGGCACCCCTTCAATTATCGTCTTGTCGCCGCATGAATCCAACCCCGAGGCTGCCACCAAAGTTTCGCCTTCCCCTAACGAGAAGGGTCGCGGTCAGTCCTGGCCACCGATCAAGACGTTGACTTGCAGGTTGACCAGCATCGCGGCGATCTGGTGCTGAGGGAGCTGGTCGCCGTCGGCCCCGTATTGCTTGGCCAGTCCGCTGGCCAAGGCAATCCCGGTGTCGTCCAGTTCGACGAACACGCGAAACACCCGCAAGTCGGCATCGGCGGCGGGGCTGAGGCTGAACACCTGGTTTCGCTGAATGGCGTGGCCGATCAGGGCGACCCGACCGGTCAGGGTGACGGGGCGGCCCTCGGGGCCAGGCGGCAGGGCGGGACTGTTGACTCGCACCGGATCGCCCACCCGCACTCGCCAGATGTCGTTTTCGTAGACCTCGGCCACAACCTGCATGCGGCTGGTGTCGGCCAACTCGACCAAGGGGCCTGCCTGGCCGACCATCTCGCCCGGCCGGGCCCCGACCCGCAGCACCACCCCATCGACCGGGGCGCGGACCTCGCTGGCGGATAGCTGCTCCTGGGCCAATTGCACCTGGGCCTCCAGCGGTTCGACCCCGGCGGACTCTTTGAGCTTTGCGACTTCGGCCTCGGCCGAGGCGACTCGGGCGTCGGCGAGTTTCTCGTTGGTCTCGGCAATAGAGTGCATGTTGCCCAGGGCCATTTGAGCCAGGGCCACTTCCTTCTCGGCGGTCTCGACGGACTGCTCTTGCTGCTCGACCTGGAAACGGCTCACGGCATCGCCGGTGGCTTGCAGGCGTCGCAGGGCGGCCTGGGCCTGGGCCAAAGCGGTTTTGGCCAGTTCCACGCGCTCGGCTTGCAGGGCCAGCTCGCCGTTTTGCGTCTCCAGGGCCTGCTGCCGGGTCAAGCGGGCTTCTTCCAGGCGGATGTCGGCGTACTTGGTTTCGGCGGCCAGTTGCCGACGGGCCTGCTCCAGGGCCGCTTGGGCGGCTTGGAGCTCCACATTCCGGGCATTCCAGGTGGCCAGAATCGCCAAGACGTCGCCGGCAGCCACCTGGTCACCCATGCGGACCCGCACTTCGCGAACCAGGTCCAGACCGGCCGCGGCAACCTGGATGACGCCGCCTTCAGGCTCCAACCGGGCCAGGGCCGAGACCGACCGATGCCGCGAGTCCTTGGAGGCTGATGCCGGTGCGGTGGGCGACGTGTTTTCCGATGAGTTGACATCGCTCGTGTTGCCCTCGGGCGCACAACCAGAGGTCGCGAGCAAGCTGGCCAGTGCCAAGGAGAGCAGGCGTTTCATGACAAGTCCGCCCAGAAGCGTCGAGGAAGGAATCGGTTCCTGAATCCCGAGGGAGCAGGTCCGTGGGGCCCCCTTGGCGCGGGATGATGTCGCTTCCATTGTCTCGGCACCTCGCGTCCGGTCCAGCAGGTTGATCCCGGGGCTTCGGGCCGTGATAGTGGCAGCGATTTGTGGGATGATACCGTTTTACTCCCTCCATGGCTCAGGACCCCGATGACCGATCCCACCCAACTGGTGCCGCCCGTCGACATCAACCCCGCCGATCCTGATCAGCTTGAAGCCGCCTACCAGAAGCTGCTGGATCGGCCTTTGGACTCGGTCGAGGCCCTGCAGCAGTGGTTGTTGGAGTGCTCGGCCCTGGGGGCGGTGGTCGACGAGCATGGAAGCCGGTTGTACATCCAGCGGACCTGCCACACCGATGACGAGGACATCGAGCGGCGGTTTCTTGAGCACCTGGAGCAAGTCGAGCCCAGGCTCAAGCCGCTGCTGTTTGCCATGCAGAAGAAGTACGTCGAGTGCCCGCATCGCCGCGAGCTGCCCGCCGAGGACTTTGCGGTGCTGGATCGCACCTGGGAGACCGACGTCGCGTTGTTTCGGCCCGAGAACGTGCCGCTGGAAATTGAGTTGGCCAAGCTGTCGGCCGAGTACGACAAGATCTGCGGGGCGATGACCGTCGAGTTTGATGGCAAGACCCGCACGCTGCCGCAACTGCGGCGCTACCTCGAACAGCCCGAGCGCGGCACCCGCGAGAAAGCCTGGCGAGCCGAGAAGCAACGCCGGCTGGCCGACGCCGAAACGATTGAGACGCTGTACGAGAAGCAACTCGCCCTGCGGCAGCAAGTGGCCCGGCAGGCCGATTGCGACGGCTACCGCGATTTTGTTTGGAAGCAGTACCACCGGTTCGACTACACACCAGACGACTGCATCGAGTTCGCCGAGAGCGTGGCGTCAAGCTGCCTGCCCTGGGTGGGCAAGCTGTTTGCCCGCAAGGCCGAGCAACTGGGCGTCGACCAACTGCGGCCCTGGGATCTGGAGGTCGATTCCACCGGCCAGGGGCCCTTGGAGCCCTTCCCAGCCGACGACGTCGAGACGTTTGTCGCCAAGACCCAGCGGGTGCTGGCCGCTGTGGATGCCAGCCTGGGCGAACAATTCACCCGGTTGAAGATCGGCACGCACCTGGACCTCGACAGCCGCTTGGGCAAGCAGCCCGGCGGATACCAGGCCCCGCTGGAGGCCACCGGCGAGCCGTTCATCTTCATGAATGCCGCGGGCGCCCAGGACGATGTGATCACCCTGCTGCACGAAGCCGGCCACGCCTTCCACTTTATGGCCGCCGCGGCCGACCCGCTGATCTTCCGCCGTCACGCCCCGACCGAGTTCTGCGAGGTGGCCAGCATGTCGATGGAACTGCTGGCCGCGCCGCACTTCGAATTGCTGTACGACGATCCGGCCGACGCCGTCCGCGCTCGTCGCGAGTTGTTTGAGCGCTGCCTGACGTTGCTGCCCTGGATTGTCTCGATCGACCAGTTCCAGCATTGGATCTACTCGCATCCCGGGCACTCGGTGGCCGAGCGGCACGCCAAGTGGACCGAGATCTACACCCGCTTCGCGGGGCCGGTCGACTTCACGGGTCTGGACCGCGAGGTGGCCCTGCACTGGCAGCACAAGATCCACCTGTTCGCCTATCCCTTCTATTACGTCGAATACGGCATTGCCCAGCTTGGGGCGCTTCAGGTCTGGCAGCGGGCCCAGCAGGATGCCGCCTCGGCCGTGGCCGACTATCGTCGGGCGTTGGCCCTGGCCGGCCGGGCCCCGTTGCCCGAGCTGTTTGCCGCCGCCGGCATTCGCTTCGATTTCTCGGAGGCCACGATCCGGCCACTCATGGAGGCCCTGGCCGTCGAGTTGGAACTCACCTGAGGCGTTCTAACAACGGGCCCGCAAGTGTGCCACTGCTTGCCTGCTGGCAAGCAGTGTTGGAGACGATTCACGTTGCCTGAAATGGTTATGCTTTGACTCGACTGTTCAACGTCTATCGGCCTATCGCACGGCTTGCGAACAAGCCGTGGCACACTTTTTGTTGAAGCAAGGCCATGGGGTGTTTGGCACTCAGCTCTTGCGTCGGGGTTTGTCGCTCTCGGCGAACGTGTCGGCCGCGGGAGCCACCGGGGCGGGTTCAGGTGCTGGGGTCTCGGCACGGGGACTCTCGGCGCGGGGAGTCTCGGCGCGGGGGGCGTCGCCTGCCGAATGTCGCCCGTTCTCCAGATCGTCGGCAAAGCGGATCAGGGCCTCGGGCAGTTCGACGCCGCCGATGTCTTTCATGACCTGCATCATGGGTGGCATGGTGCGGGCCATGTTTTGCAAGAAGCTGGAGGTGTTGTTGGTCTGGCCGTTGCCGCCGTTTTCCCAGACCACGACCTTATCGAACTTGATGTTCGAGATCGCCTTCGAGCTGGCATCGACCAGGTTGTCCAGGTGTTCGAGCATCAGCAGTTGGAAAGCCTCCTTCGAGCCGCCGCAGGCGTTGATGATTTCCTGCAGACCTTGGCCCTTCTTGGCGAGAATCTCGTACTGGCCGCGGGCCTCGGCCTCCAGCTTGGAGTAAATGGCGGCCGCTTCGCCTTCGGCTTCCAGTCGCCGCTTGTCGGCTTCGGCTTCGGCCTCGACCACGATCCGGGCCTTTTCGGCCTTGGCGGGGGCTTCCAGTTTGGCCCGCTGTTCGGCCTCAATCCGCTCGGCCTCAGCCAGGGCGGCCTTGGCCATCGCCCGGTTCTGGGCTTCCAAGACCTGGGCCTCGGACTCGCGCTTGGCGGTTTCACCGGTGCGGTAGGCTTCGGCGCGGCGGACGGCCAGTTCGGCCTGCGAGGCGGCGATGGTGGCCTGGGCGGTGTTCTCGCCCTCAATGGCCTTGGCGTCGGCCTCGGCCACGGTGATCCGCATTTGCCGTTCGGCGTCCTTGACCTGGGCTTCCTGTTCGAAGCGGGCCTGCTCTTCGCCGACCGACTGCTCTTTCTCGAGTTGGGCCACGCGGACGGCCTGTTCGCGCTGGGCCTCGCGGGTGCCGATCTCGCGGAGCTTGACGGCGTTGGCCACTTGGATGTCTTTGTCGCGTTCGGCCTCGGCCACGCGGCTTTCGCCCATCCGCTCCTGATCGGCCACGTCGCCACGGGCCTGCTGCACGGCCTGGCTGGCGGCCTTCTGGCCGATGGCGTCGATGTAGCCGCTTTCGTCGGTGATGTCGGTGATGTTGACGTTGATCAGCACCAGGCCGATCTTGCGGAGTTCGGGCTCCAGCGAGCTTTGAATCGCCTCCATGAACTTGTCGCGATCGCGGTTGATCTCCTCGATGCTCATCGAGGCGATCACCTGCCGCAACTGACCGAAGATGATGTCCTGGGCCTGCTTCTCGATCTCGCTGGTCCGCAGTCCCAGCAAGCGGATCGCCGCGTTGTTCATGACCTCGGGGCTGGTGCCGATGGCCACCGTGAACACGCTGGGCACGTTGACGCGGATGTTCTCCATCGACAGCGCGCCGCGGAGCGGGATCTCAAACTGCAGCGGATCCAGCCTCAGATAGGCGTAGTCCTGAAACACCGGCAGCACGAACTTGGCACCGCCGTGGATGCACTGCACGGCCTGCCCGCCGCGGCTCTTCCCGTAAATCAACAGGATGCGATTGCTCGGGCACCGTTTGTACCGCGAGACAAACACCGAGAGGATGCCGAACAAAAAGAGCGCGACCAATACGGCCCCGCCCCCCAGATAATACAGCGTCCAATCGTTGGCTTGTGCCAACATCAAACTAGGCAACATCGTGGTGAGTCTCCTCGGCGTCGAACTTCTCGACGCGAACTGTGTCAGGGCCAATCACGTCAGTTACTCGAATCTTAGTTCCCGTTGCCAGCCGCGGTCCGACTGTGGTTGCCGAAAATTCCTCAATGCGGCTTTGGACGGTGATTTGGATTTTGCCGGTTCCCGCGTTTTCTCCGGGAATCGGGATGTACACCGTGCCGGCCTGACCAATGGCCTGCTCGATCCGCACGGTGCCATCGCTGTTGAAACGGTGGAGCAATCGGCCCAAGTGGTACACCATGTACATTGAGGCCAACCCCGCCACCACGGCGGCGCCCAGGGTCGGAGCCAGGTCCAGGCCGCTGGCCCGCCCCGCCAGGCCGGCGATGCCAAAAAACGCAATCGCCGCGACGATCGTCTGCAGCGAGATCATCTTGAACAGCGTCATCCCGGTATCGGTGCCGTCCGGGCCCGCCAGGTCCAGGTCGCCCCCGGCATCGCCCAGGTCGCCGGCGTCAATGCCGATTCCCAGCGCGGTCATGCCAAACTGAACGACCAGCAAGGTGCCGCCGAACAGCGCACACAGCAAAAACACGGTATCCATAAGTCACAACGCCCCGTGACCAGCGGTCTCTGTCTAAATCCACACACGCCCGAACGATCCCATGCCGAGCCGTGGGCGGAAGCTCGGGGGAAACTCCGCCATGGCCAAAGTGATCCATGGCCAAAGTGATCCATGGCCAGAGCGATCCACGGCCAGCACGATCCATGGCCGTCAATTGAGGTTCGCCCTGGGGAGGGGAATGTTGGACCCGGGCGGCCAATTATTCCCCGCGGCGGAGCCCGTCCCGGTCCCCGGCCGCCTGGGTTCCCCGCTTCACTGTGATGAGGGGGCCGACGGGTGTCAATCAATTTCCCACCCACCAGATTGGATCGCCCGGTGGCCGTCAACCCGCGAGCAACAGCATAGCGAACGGTTGGCTCGTCGGGGTGTCGGCGACTCCCGACCGTGGGCAGGTCAGTAGGGCGGCAGGCGTCGGCGGAGGACATGCACGACGATGACGGCGAAGAATAGCAGGTTTCGGGGAATCACGCCCAAGCCGGCACTTGGCGGGCGGACCGCTTGGCCTTGGGTCACGCTATCGGCCAGGGCGTCGGCGAGGCGATCGAACCACGCCCGGTTCCGCGGCCATTCGGCCAGTGTTGCCAGCCAGCGTTCAGGAATCCCCTGCGGCCCCAGCCCTGCGCCCAGGATGCCACCAGCAATGGAAGCCCCAGTGTCGGTGTCGCCGCCCGACTCGATGATGTCGATCATGGCTTGCTCGAAGTTGTCGCGATACCGCAGCCATGCCTGAATCGCCAACGGCACCGTCGCGTTGATGTAGCCTGGTACTCCCGTTTCGTAGCCCAACGCCGCGGCAAACTGTGGCGGGCGTTCTCCTCGGGCTGCGCTGGCGGCGGCCTGCGCCACGCGGTCCAGCAGTTCTTGGGCGGAATCCTCTGGCAAGCGGTCGCGGCACAGGGCCAGGAATTCCTCGCCACTACGGCCCTGAGCGGCACACTGGGCGGCCAGGGCCACCGCCAAGGCCCCGTGATCGGCCCGGGTGTCGGTGTGGGTCATCCGCGAGCTGGCCTGAACCGTGGCAGCCAGCCGAGTCGGATCGGTGATGGCCACGCCAATGATGTGGCTTCGCATCGCGGGACCATTGCCCGCCGAGCGGATGCCACTGTGTCGGGGCGAAACGCCCACCAGCAGCTTGAGGCAGGCCAACAGGGTTGCTCGGCCCCAGCCCAAGGCCCCGGAAGCCAGCCACCGGCGGAGTCCCCAGGCCAGCGCCCGACGAAAGGCCTCGACATCCTCGCCACCACGGCACAGGGCCTGAGCGACCAGGCAGGTGTGTTCGGCATCGTCGCTGATCATACCGCGATGGCCGAGAAAGCGGTATTGGGTCGGCGGGCCCCACAGCCGTTGGCCCCGCCGTGCCGACAGGCCCTCGTAGGGCAGTCCCATGGCATCGCCCACGGCCGCACCCAGCAGCGTGCCCAGGATGGCGGCTTTCGTAGTGAGTGGCATCGCGGGGGCTCAAGCGAGGAGGCGCGTGACGGGGCGTTTGACACGTCACCGACTACGGCACAACCTGCCGCAGGGTTCGTGGTCGCCGGACGCACCAGCCAGCCGCGTTGGGGACCGTCGCTCACAGGGTACACTGGTCGGGATCGGTCAGCAGCATCTCGTACAGATGCAAATAGCGTTGGCAGTTGGCCCGCGCCTGAAAGAGCCGGTAGGCCCGTTCCTGGTTCCCCTGACCCAGTCGCTGGGCCAGGGGCTCGTCGGTCAGAATGGCCTCCAGGGCCCCTTCCCAGGCAGCCTTGTCATCGACCGGCACAATCTGCGGGCCGGCGTCGGGGCCCAGGGCCTGCCGCACGCCTTCCACATCGTTGGCGATCACCGGGCGTCCGGCGCTCATGGCCTCAAGCACCACGTTGGGCAGACCTTCCCAACGGCTGGGCAGCACCAACAGTTTGCAGCCGGCCAGCACCTCGGCCACGTTGTCCAGCGGCCCGACACCGACAATGGGGTCGACTTCATCGCGGTGCATGGCGGCCTTGCGGTAGTGCGGATCGCCCACCAGCAGCAGTTGCGGCCAGCGAAAGCTCCCTGGAGCGTGTTCTTCCCGCAGCACCCACTCGACGATGCGTTCGCTCCACAGATCGACCAGCCACTCGAAGTTCTTCTGCGGATCGTTCCGACCGATGAACACCGCGTAAGGTCGCCCCGGGTCGAGGCCCAGGCTGGCCGGATCGGCCGGCTTGGCGTGGGCAAAGCGGTCGACGTCCACGCCGTTGGGCAGCACGACCAACCGACCAGCCAGGTGAGGCCATTGGGCCGCGGCCATCAAGGCCACATCGTCGCTGACGCACCCAATCCGATCGGCCCGCGCCGAGTAACGGCCCTCGATCCACCAACGGCTGCTGCGACGGTCGGCCACCCGCAGACTGGTCACCAGCGGACAGCCCGCCCGGGGCAAGGCGGCCGCGGCCGCGATGTTGGCATGAAACAGAAAACTCTGCACCAGGTCGGGGCCAAACGCCCTGAGCCCTTCGGCCAGCCGCGTCACCAGGCCCGGGGCATGCCACCAGCGTCGGGCGTCCAGAAACCGCAGCGTCGCGCCGGCGGCCTCGAGCCGCTCGACCAGCTCGCGCCGGCCCGGGGCGGGCGCCGGTTTGAGCGAGAACACCGCCACCTCGCGCTGCTGATCGCGGAGAAACTCGGCCAAAGTTACGGCCCACCGCTCGGCCCCGCCGGGGGCGAGTTCGGTCACGACGATCGCCAGGCGTTCGAGTCGTTTCATGCCGGCCAGGGCCATTGCGAGCCAAGGGCGGCCTGCTGCAAGCCGGTGAGTTGCGCGATTGCATGCTGTCCGGCGCTCAGCATCTCGGCCAGTTGCTCGGCGGTGAAGGGACCGGACTCGCCAGTACCTTGGACTTCGATGAACTCGCCCTGGCCAGTCATGACCAGGTTCAGGTCGACATCGGCCCGGCTGTCGAGGGCGTAATCCAGATCGACACGTACCTGCCCGTCAATCACGCCGACGCTCACCGCCGCCACACTGTGCCGTAGTGGCGTGGCCGGCAAATCCAGGCTGGCCACGGCATCCACCAGGGCGACGAATGCCCCGGTGATGGCGGCCGTGCGGGTGCCGCCATCGGCCTGCAGCACGTCGCAGTCGATGGTGATGGTCCGTTCGCCGAGGGCCCGCAGATCGATGGCCGCCCGCAGACTCCGCCCGATGAGCCGTTGGATCTCGGTGGTGCGTCCGTCGACCTTGCCGGCACGCTCGCGGGGTTTCCGCGGCGCGGTGCTGCCGGGCAGCATATTGTACTCGGCGGTCAGCCAGCCCGAGCCTCGGCCGACCCGCCAGGGTGGCACATCCTCGCTGACGCCGGCCGTACACAGCACGACGGTTCGCCCAGCCTTCAGCAGCACGCTGCCCGCCGTGGTGTCCAGGTAGCCTCGCTCAATGGAGACCGGGCGAAGTTCGTGGCTGGGGCGATCGAGCATCAAGTTGCCAGGGGTCGGGGATCGGGATGTGGGGCAGCGCGGCGAACCCACCAGCGGGTGGTCGCGGAAAAGTTTTTGCCAATCCGAGAAAATCCGTGAATCCGGAGCGCGGTTCGTTCGTTCTGAAAAGAGCAAACACCAGCGGCCCAGGCCATGTCAAGGGTCGGCCTTCCTGAGTGTTTCCCAGAGCCTCCAGAATGAAACCTCGGCAAACCGCTTGCCATTTCCTTCGCCGACCTGGGACGCATCGTCCTGATGCGACCGTGGGGTCACCACCGCTGAACCTGCTTTGGCCTGCCTCGCGACCGGTGGGGTGGTGGCGTGCCTATGCCACCAGCTTCCAGCGACCCGTCGCGCTCATTTCCTTGTGTGCATGCTGCCCCGTGAGTGGGGCTTGAGTGTGAGCGTTATGAATTCCGTTTCCACCTGAATAGGGAGTCGTTCATGGGTTACGCAAGCGAATGGAAGATCATCAAGAAGGCCTTCGAGGGCGACACGGGCAAGAAGAAGCCCAGCGAGAAGTTTCTCGGGGCCATTCGAAAGTCCAGTGGGCTGGAGTCCGCGACCAAGGCCCTGGACAAGGCCTTCGATTCCAAAAATCTGGCCGACGCCAAGAAGGCCGTGTCGGGTTTTGACAAGGCCAAGAGCGACTATCAAAAGGTGCTGGCT
>JBJHDE010000077.1:0-4475 GCA_050486385.1 Planctomycetales bacterium
GCGGGAAACAGCACACGAAACTTGGTGCCCACGCCCAGGGTGCTCTCGACATCAATCAAGCCGTCGCTCTGCCGCACAATGCCAAACACCATGGCCAAGCCCAGGCCGGTGCCCTGGCCCACGCCCTTGGTCGTAAAAAACGGCTCGAAGATATGGGGCAACACCTCGGCGTCGATACCCGTACCCGTGTCGGTCACGATCAGCGCCACGTACTCGCCGGGCACCACATCCGGATTCCGCCGCGTTTCGGACTCGCTGACCTCCACCCGCTGGGTCTCGATCGTCAGTTGCCCGCCGTTGGGCATCGCATCGCGGGCATTCACGGCCAGGTTGATCAGCACTTGCTCCAACTGGCCGGGATCGACTCGCACCCGCGGTAGGTCCGGTCGCAGAAGGTTGGTCACTTCGATGTGTTCGCCAATCAGCCGGGCCAGCATGCGATGCAGTTCGAGCACCACCTGGTTGAGATGCACCACCCGCGGGGCCAGGACCTGTTTGCGACTGAACGCCAAAAGTTGGCGAGTGAGTCGCGCGGCCCGCTCGCCAGCTTGCCGAATCTCGGACACCATGCCACGCTCGGCCGCCCGCTGGTCGAGCATGCCCATCAGCATGTCGCTGTAACCGTTGATCACGGTGAGCAGATTGTTGAAGTCGTGGGCCACGCCACCGGCCAGGTGACCAACGGCCTCCATCTTCTGACTTTGGGCGAGTTGCTGCTCGAGATTCTTTCTTTCGGTCTGGTCGGTAACGCCGCCAATCATCCGCACCGGCTGACCGGTGGCATCGTGAATAATGTTGCCGCGGTCCAAGACGTAGGCATACTCGCCGTCGCTCCGTCGCAAACGATACTCGCTGGTCCAGTTGGCGGCTCCCGAGGAGATGGCGTCCTCGACCGAACGGATCACCCGCTCGCGGTCCTCGGGATGGATCAGATGGTGCCAGGATTCGATTTTCGATTCCATACCTTCCAGGTTGTAGCCAAACAAGGTCTCGAAGCCATCGTTCCGCCACAGCTCCTGCGTCACGAAATCCCAGTCCCAAATCGCATCGTTGGTGGCCTTGGCCAGCAGGCGAAAGCGGTTTTCACTGATTTGTAGCGAGTGTTCGGCCAATCGCCGCGCGGTGATATCACGGGCCACGCCCACCACGCGAGCCACCTGACCATCCTCGCCCAGCACCGGAAAGCTGCGATCGCCAATCCAGCGGACCTCGCCATCGGGCCGGACGATGCGGTACTCGATATCTGTGGTCTCGCCGGCCAAATGCGCGTCGTTGGCCCGCAGGGCCATATCGCGATCCTCGGGATGGACCGCTTCCAGGTAACTCAAGGGGTTCTCCTGCAAGCTTTCGAGGCTCCGCCCCCAGACGGTTTCGTAAGCTGGGCCCACGTACAGCAAACGCTGTTGAACCGGATCGAAGTTGTAAAACACCTCGCCGACATTCTCGGCCATTTCACGAAACCGATCGGCCAACGCGCGCTCCCGCTGCTCGGCGGACTTGCGATCGGTAATATCTTGCATGGCACCTTCAACGGCCACAATCCGCCCGGCGTCGTCGCGGACGGCCTCGCCCATGACCCGCACCCAGATGGCGCGGCCCTTGGCGGTCACGAACCGGCACTCTTCGTCAAACGCCTGGCCTTTCTCGGCACACTCGAGCAGGGCCTGATGAATCCGCTCGCGGTCGCCCGGTACGTAAAACGTTAATCCCTCGTCAACACTCAGGGTGCAGCCGGGCGGAAGTTCGTGAATGTCCCGGATCTCGTCATTCCAGGTAATTGTCAATTCGGGCACGCTCACATGGTAGCCGCCGATCTTGCTGATCTTCGACGCCGCGCGCAACAGGGCCTGGCTGGCGGCAAGCTGTTGGTGAGCCCGGCGGCGTTCGGTCACGTCGACCGCAAGCACCAAACGGGCCCGTCGGCCGTTGAACTCCAGACCGTGTGTGAAAATCTCGACATCAATGGTCGTGCCATCCCGCAACCGATGACGCCAAAGGGCATCGTCCCGATACCCTTCGGGCGATTCCGCCACATGCGCCCGCAGGCGTTCGGCATCCTCGGAGGGTCGGATATCGAACAACGTCATCGCCAAGAACTCCTCGCGGCTATAGCCATAGCGGGCCACGGCGGTGTTGTTGACGGCGAGAAATTCAAAGGTTTTGAGATCGTAGACCCACATCGGATGCGGATTCTGCTCAAACAGCAGCCGGAACTGGGCCTCGTTGGATCGCAGCCGATGTTGATTGAGGCGCGCATCGAGCTGCGATCGCAACATCTCGGCCAGGCTTTGCACCAACCGCCGTTCGCCCGGCAAGAAAAGCGAATCGCCAGCCGGGACGACGGTCTCGCGATAGACCACCTCGACCACCCCCGGCGTGCCGTCGTGGGTGGCGAACTCGGCCCGCAACCGGTTCGCGCTGACTGTACGATTTGTATCTTGCGGGCTCTGCGGCGTGGGTTGCAACGCCAGGGCCGCGTGAAATCCTGGCGTGGCCGAAGATCGCTCGCCCCATCCGACGCGGGCCGCGGCCTGATCCGAAAATCGCATCGCGGCTGGCAACAGCGTCGCAAACTGGACCAGCACCGCGTCAGTCGGCAGAACCTCGTCCCGCAACAGCACGGCCGCTCGATGCAGGGCGTCCAACTCGCGAGCCCGGGCGTTCAGGTCGTCCAACAGGTGTTGCCGTTGGATCGCATGCCGGATGGACCGGGCCAACTCGCGGCCCCCGCAAACGCCCTTGATCAGGTAATCCTGCGCTCCGGCCTGGACGGCGGCCAGGCCAAGCTGCTCGTCATCGTGTCCGGTCAACACGACAATCGGCAGACTGGGGGCGCACGCCTGCACGGCGCGCAAGGTCGGCAAGCCGTGGCTGTCAGGCAGGGTTAGGTCGACCAAAGCCGCACAAAATCGGCCGTCCGCGGCCAGGCACGCCCGGGTCTGGGCCAGGGTGGCCCGCTCGACCCACTCCACATCCAGTCCATCGGATAGCATCGACCGCGTCAGCAGCGCATCGCTGGGGGAATCCTCGACAAGCAGAATCCGCAGCGATTGCGGTGGCGGTCGCACTGTCATGGAAGCCTTGGGATCCCCACCAAACACTTGGAACGGTCGCGCTGGGCCGCGCGCGGCTGCACGCAACGGCCCGCACAAGGCGACGCTTGCCCACCGGCGTCGCGGGCAAACCATCGGCGTCGCCGGCAACCGACCGACCAGCCGCTCACCCCGGACAGGCGTGCAACGCAGGTGCCATTGTTTGTCCCAAGGTATTGCCAGTCAAGGGCTTACCAAGGCTCGCCTTCCAAGCCGAACCCGCCAGCCGAGGTTCTCGCCTACGCAGCCGCCCATCGTGGCCCAAGCCCAGCCCCCGGGGCAACACCGAGGGGGCCAGGAGCCGAGGATCCCGTGTGGCTCACCTTCCCGGCGGAACCGCGGCGGCCGCCCCCGAGGGCCCAGGCACCTCCATCGGGCGTTCCTTAACGATGCGATACCGCGGCGGAACGCTCAGCCCGCCCAACACGCCGCCGGCCAAGACCGCCAAGGCGGTGCCCACCAGAATCCGGAACCGCATTGCCTCAATCGCCGCGAACAGATGATCCACATGATCCGCCAGCCGCGCCGCCGCCGGGGCCGCGGGCGAAGGGACCATCGCCCCAACCTCCAGCCCCAACCGCACTTGCAGATCGCCTTCCGTCGGCCCCGAGAAAATAAGCTCGATCGGCATCCACTGCCCCAGCACCTGACCAAACAGCCCATAGCTCGCGAAGAAGCCCGCCACCCCGGCCAGCACGCCACACACCACCGCACGCGGCCACCGACGGGCAGGCTCCTCCAACAGCACGCCCGAGTACCAGCGGGAATCGCGGACCTGGCGAACCGGTGTCTCCGGCGGAAGCTGCCCCGATTTGAACAGGTGGGCGAGCTGGGCCTTGCTGAATCGACCCACGGGGTGGCCGTCGCGGGCGTAGTACCACAGCAGCCGATACCGATACCAACAGACGCCCGCAATGCAGGCCGCGATGGTCAGCCAGAAGCCGAGCATCATGATGAACTCGAACATCCCCATGCTCGGAGGCGGTTGGCCCGGTGTTGGGGCACCACACCCGCTGGACACCACGAGTAGCAAACCGCATCCCCATCCGAGCAGCCTTGGCATCATCGCCTGGACTCCGACTTGACCTGCGAGCCCTCTCCGCGGACGCCACCGTCCGCCCTTGACGAGGGCTCTGACGCAGTCCCGTGCGTCAACGGTCCCGCAAGTCGGCCACAAAAGGCTCGAAAATTCCGGGACCACCCCGACGGGACATCGGCAGCAGTTCGAAGAAAAGCGAGTAGATCGTGAATTCCGGAAGCTGCACGTCGTACCGCAGCTCCGGGAACAGCGCCAAGGCCTTGCGTCGCCAATTCGCCAAGCCATCACCTCCCGAGCCACATGCAACAGCGTCCACCAACCTGGTCATCAAATCCCGTTGGACC
>JBJHDE010000077.1:4485-13183 GCA_050486385.1 Planctomycetales bacterium
GCCGTCAATGGCTGCCCGACACCCGTTGGGCTTCATTGATAATCGAGCACCAATCCCCCTACACTTCTGGTCCGGCGGGGGTCAGGCGCAATGCCGGAATGACGATGCCCAGTAAGGTTTTCTGGCTCCAGGCAATCGTTCGAGCCAAACCTGTCGAGAAACCGGCAACTCCCGACCGGCCGGCCCTCTTCAAGCGACCGGTCCACGTTGAAGGTGCAATAGCGGAAACGGGTTTCCTAGCCCATCTGTTTCCGAGCGACCAATGACCTTGAAGCCCAAGCGATGGTAGAAGGCCACCGCCTCGGTGTTCTGCTCATTCACATCGACTGTCCATGCGCCAAGCTCCGCCGCGTGTTCCACCAGCCGCCGCCCAACGCCGGTCCGATGCCACTGCGGGTGAACAAAAAGTGCCTCGATGTTGCCTTGTGCGATGCCGACGAAACCAATCAATCCGCCGTCGGCATCCCGGATTCCGCCGAGTGTCATCTGTCCGAGCAGCCCGCCCTCAATCAGGGGCTTGAGGTTCTGGATATCCGCCTCCGACAGGAAGTGATGGGTTGCACGGACCGCAGCCTCCCAGACTTCCACGAGCCTAGGGACATCACTTGCCTCAACAGAAGTCACTGATGCGTGACGCATTCGCTCTCTGCACTGCACAAAACGGGGATGGGTCAACATGGGTGCGATAATACGCTGGATCGATGACTCGCGCGCATTGATCACTAATGCCTGTCGGCTTGGCTTCATCGCCAGGCAGCTCCTGTGATCCTTTTGTTCAGGGGCTTGTGGCTGATCGCTTGCTCAAAATGATCGACAATCGACTGACCCCTGCGCAATTCTTCGGACAATGGAGACATCAGACGGTTTGACCGGTGTTGTCAAGTCCCGCTGGTCAAGCCGCTTCGAGTCACGCGACCCATCTGGCATTGACCGTTGGAACCTGGACGAACTAACCGCCAAGACGCCAAAGTGAGGCACGTCGTCTTCGCGCTCTTGGCGTCTTCGCGGTTCAACATGTTTGCCGCCCTGAGTCTCCCGGTGCCTTGTGGCGTGGTCGTAAACATTTGCAGGCAACGGTGGGTCATTTCCTCGGCTTGTAGCTTGATACAATTGTCGGATTCTCTTGGGGAGCCGTCAATGCATGAAGCTCCATAAAATGGGGCCTCAGTTTCGCATCGACTCGCGCTTTCAGAGGGCCAACAATTCCACGATGCACACCAGCCCAGCAAAGCACGGCGCCGCCTGCAAGGGAGTACGGTTTTGGATCGCGAGATTTCCCGAGAAACCTCGTGTTCCTGATACGAAAGCTCTCCTGACTCGCTGCAATCCACCCCAAAGTTTCCAAATCCTTCTCAACCTTGGCCCTCATTCTTGGAAGATATTTTAGTTCGACAACTCCAATGATTCGAGTGCTATTGCAAATCACCACATCTGGGATAAGTCCGGCACGACCTTGAGCTGTCTCAAGATGAGGTTCGATGAAAACTCTCCGCCGCAGGCCAGCGACTTCGAACTCACGCATGAGAGCAGCGCAGAAGAATACCTGAAGGCCTCGTTCCGAGTTGATTCGTTGCCGCTGATAGCTCCCGCGGATCGTCTCCACCCATGCGGCGTACAACTGCCGACGAAGAAGTCGTCGCCCCGCCATGAAGGACCTCCAACCGTTGATTTCACCAACCTGGCAATCAACGCGAGTTGGCCTCGGAGGCGAGACCCCATCAACTCGTGATAGATCGTTGCCACGCAACTGCGCGTCGAACGGCCCGCTCAGGGCGCCTTCCACCTACTGAACCCTGCGCAAGTTTTCAAACAGTGCGGAAACCAGATGGTTTGACCGGTGTTGCCAAGTCCCGCTGGTCAAGCCGCTTCGAGTCACCTGCCCCATTTGGCATTGACCGCTGGAATCAGGAGGAACTAACCGCCAAGACGCCAAGAACGCGAAGGTGGGGCACGTCGTCCTCGCGTTCTTCGCGTCTTCGCGGTTCCAACATGTTTGCCGGCCTGAGCCTCCCGGTGCCTTGTGGCGTGTTGGTAAACTCTTGCAGGCAACGACAAACTTTCTTCCGCCAGAAACCGTTTTGCCTGGTCACAAGACCCATCCCGCAAACCGAGATTCGATTTCGTCGAATCCAGGCGAATTCCATGTGGCGGGGCCAAGAACGCCCCACTGTTTGGTGAAGCTAGCGGATCGCGAGGGGGGATGCAAGCAAGATGGGGGATTTTTCCTGGCCATGGGCTGGGCTTGCCCAAGCCCAGCAGGGGACAGTGCTGGCAAACCTGTGTTCGGGGCCGGCGGAGGGTTGGTGGCCCAGAGCGTCGAGGCAAGCAAACGGTGTCGTTCCCCTTCGATGACCGTCGTCGTCCCGGTGGGTGAGCAACTCGCCCTTGCTCGCCGCACGGGTGGCAGGCCGAGGGCGGCTTGTGGCTGACCCAAGCAAACACCCCCGCTTCCTGGTCCAGGAAACGGGGGCGCGCCATGCTGGTGCGGTGGGACCGCGAAGGATCAGTCCATTTCGCGGGCGGCGTCGCGGAGATCGCGAATCCGGTCGTGATCGGCCTTCACCTCGGCGTATTGCCGTTGCAGGACATCGTTGACCGCGCTGCCAGCGGTCTCCTTGAGGATGTCCTCGTAGAGGGCCTTGATGTGATCCTCGCCACGTTCGCATTCATTCAGAATCGAAACGGTGTCGCCACCCACAACCGCCGTCTTCAACTCCATCCACGCCCGATGGGCCGAGCCCATGTAGGTGCCGGCATCCTCGGGAGTCTCGTGGCTGACGGTCACCAACCCCTTCAGCGTCTGGGCTTGCTGATTCCGCTTTTCGGCCAACCCCCGGAACATGCCAGCGAGGGTCGCGTTGTCAACGTTCTCGGCGGCATCGCGAAAGCCCTCGAAGCTATCGAGGTTGCCTTGGATCAAACGTTGCAGCTTCTCAATCGTCTCGTCACGAAGGTTCGTCTTGGTTTCCAAATTCATGGCAGGCCATCCTGAGATAATGGGGGAAAGGTTCGCCAGGCAGACACCCGCTGTGGATGCGAACGGGTCTCGGCCGTGGAACGCTTTCACGCACCAACAAACTCCGTGCCAGTGGCTCGGGCGCTGGCGCCCGCGATTGACCTAAGACCTTGTCAAATAGATCCTTGCGGGCTTTTTCTTTGCCTCGCGCATCGCTACGCCACCATGGTTTTCTCTCGTGGAATTCGGGAGAATCGGCCGCCTTCGAGCCATACTGGTCTTGCAACGGCCAGTGGGAACCTCGGCCGCACCCGGGTGGTCCTCAGCCATCTTCGGGGATCACCGCGGCGACCAGGGCAGCGCCAGCCCGAGCCGCGTTGACGCTGCCGGGCCAAGCCGATCGCCACAACGGGGTGAGGCGGCAGCCCCAAAGCGCCTCGTCAAAACACTCCTGACGTAAGCGTTCCGGCGTCGGTCGGTGATTTTCTGGGGAAGACACTTGACGGCCCACCCCGATTGACTAATCTCTGCGGCTTCGCGGAAGACACCCCCTCGTTGTGACCGCAAGGTTCAATGGGGGTGATCCTGGTATTTGGCGGGGGACAGTCACCGAGACTGCCGCCCGGGGCAAGTTCGTTCTTGGAGCGTAAATCGATGACGATCCGTATTCCGCCACGTGTTGGTGGTCCGCGCTGGACGACTTGGTTCAATAAACTCCTTCAACGACGTAAGCCTCGGCGCGAGCCGGAGCAGCTTGCGGTGGAAACGCTTGAGCAGCGGCTGGTCTTTGACCTCGGCGTAGCGCCGATCCACCTTCTGCCGCGTGATGAATCGCCGGTGGGAATCGTTATTCAAGATTTCGATGGCGATGCGCTCCAGGACATGATCGTGCTGGATACGGCCGGCCGGTTGCATGTGGCCTACAACGATGGCGACGGGGCCTGGCGCGAGGTTGTGACTCACGAAACAGGCTTCTCCGCTCCGATCGCCATAGCGGCGGGTTCGTTCAATGATGATCCCTGGACCGATCTGATCGTTCTGGCGGACAATGCCCTGCATGTGGCCTTAGGAAACGAGGACGGCACATTCACGTTTCAGTCGCCCCTCGCCCTGCCGCCGGGGAGCCTGGGTGAGGCGGGGCCATCGAGTTCAAACGCCCTGGCCCTGGGCTATTTTAATAACGATCCCTGGTTGGACGTGGCGGTCTTGCTGCCGGGGGCGCAAGAGATCTGGGTGTTCACTGGCAATGCCCAAGGGCAACTTGTCCATACCGAGTCGATCGCGACTCCGGGAGGGCAGCCAACAGCCATCGTTGCCGCCGATGTTGTTCACGACGCCGCGACCGATTTGGTCGTGGGCTTTGCCGATGGTGCGGTGCGTTTCTATCAAGGGCAGAACACCGGCCAGTTTGTGAACCGGTCGGAAATGACGGTTGACGTGGGCCAGCCTGTCATCGGGCTTGCGGCCGAGGACTTGAATGGCAATGGCCAGACCGATCTGGCGGTCAACACCGCCGAGTCGGCCTACGTCTTGTGGAACACGGTCGATCCTTGGTCCGACCCGACCATTGTCAACGGCAACTTCTCTCAAGGGCTGCTTGGCTGGACAGCCACCGCTGGGGACGTGTTGGCGACGGGTGGAGAGGCGCAACTCCGCGAGGGCTCGCAACTGCTGACCACCTTGGAGCAGTCGTTCGTGCTGCCCCCGTATGCCGAGAGCCTGAGCTTTGATCTCGTGTCGGTCAACTTGCTGCCCAACGGCGACGGGCGGATTCCCGATGCGTTTGAAGTCTCGCTGCTGGACGCCAACCGCCAACCCATTCTGCCTGGCTGGAGACCGGAAGCCAGCAGTTTTCTGAATATCGACAGCGATGGACAGCCGCATTGGGCCGCGGGTGTCGACTTCGACGGCCACACAGTCGTGGTGGACCTGGCGCCCTGGGCAGCAGCGCATGCTGGCAACGAGGTCTGGATCGTGTTCGACCTGATCGGCTTGCCTGGCAACGATGGTTCCAGTGTCACCATCGACAATGTTCAAGTCTTGCCGACGACCTCGCCCGACGAAGCCTTCCAGGTGGCCGCTCTCCCGGGCCCGTTGGTGGCCAGCGGCGGCATCCTGGCGGCCGATGTCAACGGCAGTGGACGCGGCGACCTGGTCGTCGCGTCCGAGGATCGACTGGTGATTTTTCGGAACGATGCCGATCAGGTTTTCTCGCAAATCCTGTATGAACTGCCCGACGGTGCGACAGGCGCGGTGGTGGTGGCGGCCGGTTCGCTGGTTGCCACGAGTGGAACGCAGGACCTTGTGGTCAGTATCTCGCAGCCTGGCGGGGTGCTGACACCATTGGTGCCGCCAACTGAGATTGACACCACGGCACCGACCGTGGCCATGCTGACGCCCGTGGCCGGTGTGGCGGAGGATACGCTGGCGAGTGTCCTGCTCCAGTTCAGCGAGCCGATGCGCGACCTGGGCCCGCATGCGGAGAATTCGGTGACGAATCCCGCCGCCTACCGAGTTCATAGCCTGGCGGACGGATCGGTTCGCACCATCGAGAATATCGTCTACGATCCCCACACGGCCCAGGCGATCGTTACGTTCGTCGCTCCGATTGGCCCGGGCGACTATCTGTTGAGTATCGGAACGCCCGCGTTGGCGATGACCGTCGTCGACCTGGCCGGCAATCCCTTGCATGAGGGCGCGGGTGCGGTCTTCTCTCTGACCGTGACGGAATCAGAAACGCCCGTGCCGGATGTGGGCCTGGGCTGCGGTCCCACAACCACGCCCGAGATCCATTCGGTCAGCTTTGCGAATGGGCTGACGATTTCGGGGACCTCCACGGCTCATGCCGTGGTGGAGGTCTATCATACGGTTGATGGTCTGTTGGGCTGGACGGTCGCCGACGCGGCCAGCAACTGGCTGTTTGAAGATGCCGGGCTGGCTTACGCCGATGGGGCGCATTCGTTCTATGTCATTGCCCATCCGCTCGGGCCACTGGGCACCGCGGGGCAGTACAACCTGTTCTTGTTCGGCGATCTGCAACACAGTTACACCGATGTGCATGGCCTGATTGCGGTTGGCGGCAATGCCACGGTCACCAGTTACGGTGTCGCGACTGGTCCGGAACCTGGCCACGACCTCCGCGCGGCATGGATCGTTGACGGAGATCTGCATTTCGAGAATGGCCAGGTCTATCACGGCGATGTCGTGGTCAACGGCAACGCGGTGCTTACTGGGAATGCGACCATCTTGAATGGTGTGCTCCGCCAGGGTTCCGTTTTGGATTTCGCCTCCGAAGAGCAGTTTCTCAAGAGCCAATCCGCGGCGTGGTCCGCGATGCCGGCCCAGGGAATCGTCGATTATCAATGGGGCGGGCTGACCCTGACTGGGGTCGATCCCGACCTCAACGTGTTTGAGCTGCCCTCGGCGTGGCTGAGTTCCACCTGGGGAATCACCATCGAGGTGCCGACCGGTTCGACGGTGCTGATCAATGTGGATGGGGCCGCCAACCAGATGCAGCACTTCGGACTCTCGTTGCAGGGGGCCGCTCCTGAGCGGATCCTCTGGAATTTCCACGAGACCACATCGTTGTCGATCAGCGGTATTCACATCCCCGGAACCGTGCTGGCGCCCTACGCCGCAGTGGAGTTCGGCAACGGCCAACTCCAGGGCACGCTGATCGCGCACAGTTTGCATGGGTCGGGGGCGTTCCGGCAGGCGGACTTCACGGGCACCTGCCCAAGTTTGACGTCGAGTGTCTTCACGGTGGAGCCAACGCCCCAGTCGTCTGCCAAGTTCTTTGTCGTCGATGGCGACTCCTCGGCGGTGTTCCTGTACTCGGCGGAAGGCGTCGCCCTGGGCGAGTTCCCCGTGCCCACCGAGGCGCTGCCCACGGGAATCGCCGCGGATGCCGCGGGACAAACCCTGTGGGTGTTGGACGACAGTGGGACCGTTTGGGTTTTCAGCAGCGATGGCCAGATGCTGGGTGCGTGGACGACCACCAGCACCACCCACCCCACCGATCTGGTTTGGGACCTGGGCGATCTGTGGATTGTCGATGCCGGCAGCGACCAACTGCTCAGATTCGCTGGGGCAAGCGACTGGTTGAGCGGCACCCACTGGGCCGACGTCACACTCAACCTGCACGCCGACAACACCCAGGCCAGTGGCTTGGCCGCCCGCGACGGCATCCTGTGGGTCACGAATGACGCCCTAGGAGCCAATGAGGTTTTTGTCTACGAGATCGATGGAACATTCAGCGGGCGTTGGACGCTGGACCCCAACAATGCCGCCCCCAGCGGGATCACCGTGGACCCTGCCGGCGGCGACGATCTCTGGGTGGTCGATCGCGAAACCGCGACCGTTTATCGCTACGCCGGCGCGGTCGATCAGCGCGACGGCGCTCTGGTGGCCGCGTCCACCTTTTCGCTGGTCAGCGGAAACCTCCGGCCGGAAGGGCTCGTCGACCCGCCGGGGGCGATTGACCTGGATACCAGCTACGCGGGAAGCCTCACCTCGCCGGGCGAAGTCGGCCTCTGGACCTTCTCGGGCGCTGTCGACCAACGGGTGTTCGTCGAGCTGCAGGCCGGCAGCGGGCTGACCGGCCTCGCCTTCCGGCTCCAGGGGCCGCAAGGCACGATCCTGTTTGATTCGTCGTTGGAATCCTTGGCCGCCATCGTGTTGGATGAGGCTGGGGTCTACCAGATCGAGGTCTATTCCGCATCGGGCCAGCTTGGCGACTACACCCTGACGGTCTGGGATGTGACGCCCCCGGCTTCAATCCTCCTGGTGCTGGATGAACCCACAAGCGGTTTGTTAGACAAGCCCGGGGCAACGCGGGTCTTTGAACTGACCGCCGACGCTGGCCAGCGGGTCAACATCGAACTCACGCCCCTGGGCTGGACGACCTTCCAGTACCATCTTGTCGCCCCCTCGGGCACTGTGCTCCGGAACCAGGTTACCTGGGCTCAAGGGCCGCTGGTGCTCCCCGAGTCGGGAACCTACCGGATTGAGGTCGTATCGAGGCGCCATTCCACGGGGACCTTTGAGCTGTTGGTGCGTGATGCCTCGCTGCCACCCGCGATCCCGCTGTCGTTGGGTGACACCGTGACGGGCACAATTGAGTCCCCCGGAGCCGAGGTGCTCTACGAGTTCGTCGCGACCGCGGATCAGCGGATTCTGGCGACGGTGGATCAGTGGTGGAATTACGGGGTCCTGTTGATCGATCCTTCGGGGCAAGAACGTTCGCTTTCCCGACAAGGCGTCAACCTGAGCGAAGCGGGCGTTCACCAATTGATCGTCACCGCCTTTTTCGATCATACGGGGGATTTTGAACTCTCGCTGGTCGAAGCCCCAATCGCACCCACTTTGCCGATCGCGTTTGATACCCCGGTGTACGATGTCGTTCATCAGCCTGATGAATTGAAGCGCTACTCGTTCCAGGCGACGGCGGGAACCGAAGTCGTGGTCGATCCCCTGGGGAGAGATTGGTCTTTCTATACAGATGGCCCGCTGCTGTATTGGACCTTGCTTGGGCCCGATGGCGAGTACGCTGAGTTATCCTGGGGAGATTTTGAGTCTCCTTCAGAAACGATGCTGTTGCAGGACTCGGGGACCTACATTCTGGAAGTGGAGGCTCACCTCGATCCGTTCGGTTGGTACGACGGAACCGGTTGGTTCGAGTTTCAGGTGGCGCTGGTCCAGGGGCCGGAGAGCCAGTCGATCCAACTTGATGAAGTCGTGAGC
>JBJHDE010000078.1:0-8812 GCA_050486385.1 Planctomycetales bacterium
CCGTTTTGCATTGCCGCGCGGGTTCAGGCTGATCTTGCCGAAGCCGGGCCGCAGCCTCGTCATAGACGAAGGGCAGGAACGCGTAGCGCGCCCCCGATGTCTCTGGCGCAACTCTGTGCATCAGGCCACAGCCAAAGACCACAGCGGTTCCGGCTGGTGCCTTGAAGCCTGTGGAACTGTATTCCGGAAAAACGACTTCCCCGCCGCCAAAATCATCATTCAGGTTGATCGAGATGGCAAAGCGGCGATGTGCGGTCGCTGGTGTGGTATTGTCACGATGGGGCGCGAAATGGCCGGTCTCGTCTGCGCGGTAACATCCCACGAGATAGCGCTCCATCCGGGTGGCCAGAAAACCGAACGCCTTGCGCAACTCCGGCAGCACAGCGGCACGGATGCGCGACTGGATGCGCGCCCTCAAGCCTGGATCGGTGATCAGGTGATCGCGCCTGCGCTTGATGGCCGGGTCATGCACCCCGATGGTCTGGCCACCATCCAGGTCGACCTGGCCGGCGTACTCGCCTTGCAGGGCGAAGTCGGGATCCTCGGCGGCGGCTTTTTCGGTATCGATCCAGGCGGTCTTCGGGTCGTTGGCGGCGGCCACCCCGGTGGCCAGCAGCATCCAGCCCATGACAATCCAACGCATGAAATCACTCTCCTTGGGAGTCAGGGCACCCGGCGGGGGAGCCGAGGAGTGCCCGGGAATGTGTGCGATCACGGAACCTTGCCGATTGTGCTTGGCCGACACTCGCGCCGCAAGCCGCCGACGGGCGCAGGGTGGTGAGCGTTCGGCTTGCGAAGCGTGGGCGCGGCTCGTAGACTGCCAGTTGGTCCCCGCATTCCGCTGCCCCCCGGGGTGGGAGTCTGGTTGATGATCGATAACGCCCTGGTCGTCACGCTGATTGCGTTCGGCGTGCTGCTGCTGGCCTATTTCACCTACGGGCGGTTCCTGGCCGAGCGGGTGTTCCGGCTCGATCCGCATCGGCGGACCCCGGCCCACACCCAGCGCGACGGCGTCGACTTTTTACCCACCCGTCCGCCGATTTTGTTTGGTCACCACTTTGCCAGTATCGCCGGTTTGGGGCCCATCGTGGGTCCGGCGATTGCCGTGTATTGGGGCTGGATGCCGGCGGTGCTGTGGATTGTGATTGGCAGTATCGTGGCCGGAGCCGTCCACGATTTGGGCTCGTTGTACGTGAGTTGCCGGTACCGGGGTCGCAGCATTGGCGATGTGTGCCGCGAGATCATCGGCCCCCGGGCCCGGCTGCTGTTTCTTTTGGTCATCTTCTTTGCCATGAGCCTGGCGATGGGGGTGTTCTGCATTTTGGTGGCCAACCTGTTTGTGCTGTCGTATCCCACGGCGATTGTGCCGAGCGTGGGCCTGATGGTCGTGGCCCTGGGGCTGGGCGTCTTCGTTTACAAACTGGGCGGATCGCTCAAGCTGGCCACGATTGTGGGCCTGAGTTTGTTTGGCGGGTTGATCGTGGTGGGCGTCGACTATCCGGTGACCACCTACAACTGGTTTCTCACCAGCGAAACCCAGTCGACGATCTCGCACTTGCGGGGCGAGTCGCTCAGCGAGAGCCCGCGGCTGGCCGGCAGCCTGGAGACCGAAGCCATGCTGCGGGACGCCGGCCGCACGGCCGAAGCCGACGAGGTGCAGCTTGCCGCGAAGTCGGCCATTTCGACCTGGGTGTATCTCCTGCTGGGCTATGCCTTCGTGGCCTCGGTGTTGCCAGTGTGGTTGTTGTTGCAACCCCGCGACTACATCAATAGCTTTCAGCTTTATATTGCCGTGGCGCTGTTGCTGGGCGGAATCGTCGCCTCGTCGCTGGTGCTTTCCAACTCGGGCGAGAATCTCAGCACCCTGCAGGTGTCCGCTTTCCGCGATGCCGAGGAATTGCAAGCTGGGAACGCCTGGCCCTGGGCACCGTTTTTGTTCGTCACGGTCGCCTGTGGGGCGATTAGCGGATTCCATAGCCTGGTGTCCAGCGGGACGACTTCGAAACAGCTTGACCGCGAGACCCACGCCTTGCCCATCGGTTACGGCGGCATGCTGACCGAGGGCGGTTTCGCGGTGCTGGTGGTCATGGCCTGTGTGGCCGGCCTGGGACTCTCGGCCTGGTCCAGCGGCGGCACCTATACGCTGCCTTTCGATCAACAGGGGAAGTTCGCGCTGACCCACGTGGTCACTGGCGGAGCCAACTTCCTGAATCTGCTGGGCATCCCCATCAAGTTGGGCGCCGCCTTTTTGGCAGTCACCCTGGTGGCCTTTGCCTTGACCACCCTGGACAGCGGCACCCGCCTGTTGCGTTACAATGTTGAAGAGCTGCTGCGATCGGTGGGGCTGGGGAGTTTGGCAAACCGGTACCTGGCCTCGGTGGTGGCCGTGGTGGCCATTGGCGGCATTGCCCTATTGCCCGACGAGCATCGCGGCAACCTGTGGCTGCTGTTTGGTGCGACCAACCAGTTGCTGGCCTCGCTGGCGCTATTGGCCGTGACCGTGTTTCTTTACAAATTGGGTCGGCCCATTATTTATACGTTGGTGCCCACGGTGTTTATGCTGTGCGTGACCGTATGGGCCATGATCTTTCAGACCGCGAACTATTATGATGCCGAGCTGTGGCCCAATTTCGCGATCGCGCTAACGCTTTTGGTGATGAGTCTTTGGGTGGTCATCGAGGCTGGCCTGGCCTTCCGTTCGGGGCACACCGGGCTGGTGCTTGACGACGAACGTCACGTCCACCGCGATCCTGAACTGACGACTTCGCCCCATGTGGGGTGAGTCGGTCGGCGGGATCCTTCCGACAAGGAGCCGTGCATCATGGCTCAGGTCCTGATTGGTTTAGGGTCGAACCTGGGCAATCGTGCGGCCCGGCTCGAACAGGCCCTGGCGCGGCTCGACGCCGACGCCCGCATCGACCACCTGGCGGCCAGCGGCTGGTACGAGTCGTCGGCCGTGGGCGGTCCCGAGGATCAACCGCCGTTTCTCAACGCCGCGGCGGCCTTTGAGACCGACCTGGAACCGCACGAACTGCTCGACCGCCTGCAGAGCATCGAAGCCCTGGCCGGGCGGCTTCGAAACGAACATTGGGGTCCGCGGACGTTGGACCTGGACCTGCTGATCTACGACGATTTCGTGATCAGCACACCGCTGCTGACCGTGCCGCATCCGTTGATGGCCTTTCGGCGGTTCGTGCTGGAACCGGCCCGCGAAGTGGCGGCCGATTTTGTCCACCCGCTGACCGGTTGGACGATTGCCCGGCACGGCGATCATCTCGATCGCGGTGTGCCGCTGGTGGCCATTGAAGGTCCCCGTATGGAAGACCGCTTGGCCTTCGTGCAGCGCTTGGCCGCGCGATTGGGCTCGGCCCGCTTGCAGCCACCGGTGGCGTGGCACGATTTGGCCGAACGCCCCGCGCCCCCGGCCGCCGAGGTGGCCGCCCTGTGCCAGCAGGCCTTGGCGATGTTGGATCGAGCGCTCGAGAGCCACACCCTGGCCGTGGCCGATTGGTCGCCGCGCCGCTTCGTGCGGATTCTGGCTGAGGCCCCAGGTGGCGACGTGACCCTGCGGGCCGAATGCGCCGCGCTTTGCGCGCGGCTGCCGCATCCGCAAATCACCGTGTGGCTGGCACCTCCCGTGCCGCGGCGGGCGGCCGCCGGCCGGCAACACCTGCCCTACGAGGGCTTTATCGCGCTTCGCGATTGGGGCCCGGTCCTGTACTGCCCGGCCGAGGCCGGTTGGGACCACGCCCTGGAAGTCGCCTGCACGGCCATCGCCGGCATGCAACAACCCGTTGTGACTGTCGGATGACCGCTGCCCCGCCCCAAGTGGTCACCGACCTGACGGCCCTACGAGGCCTCGTGAGCCAGGCTCGCCAATCGGGCGCTCGCATCGGCTTGGTGCCGACCATGGGGGCCCTGCACCCTGGGCATTTGAGCCTGGTCCGCCGCGCCCGCGAAGAATGCGAATCGGTCGTGGTCACGGTGTTCGTCAATCCCACGCAGTTTGGACCGGGCGAGGATTTTGACCGCTACCCCCGCGATCTGGCAGGCGACCTGCGGCTGCTGGGCGATACGGCCAGCCTGGTGTTTTCTCCGCCCAGTGAAGCGGTCTACCCGACCGGGCATGCCACCACGGTGCATGTCGCCGGCGTGACCGAGCGTTGGGAAGGCCCCCTGCGGCCCGGCCATTTTGATGGCGTGGCCACGATTGTGCTCAAGCTGTTTCAGATGGTCGGGGCCGATGTGGCCTACTTCGGGCAAAAGGACTACCAACAGTCGGTCGTCATCCGCCGGATGGTCGCCGACCTGAACGTGCCAATCGAGCTGAGGGTGTGCCCGACCATCCGCGAATCCGACGGCCTGGCGATGAGCAGCCGCAACGCCTATCTCACACCCGAACAGCGGCGGCAGGCCACGGTGCTGAGTCGCGGACTCAAGCGTGTGTGGCTGGCCTATGCCCAGGGCCAGCGCGAGGCCGCCGTGCTGGCGAACCTGCTGGCCGACAGCTTGGCGGAAGCGCCGGACCTGGTGACCGATTACGCGGCCTTGGCGGATGCCCACACGCTGGAGCCCGTCGAACGGGTCGACGGCCCGGCGGTGGCTTTGGTGGCGGGGCGGCTGGGGCGCACGCGGCTGATTGACAACTGCTTGTTGGACGAGTCGCTCGACCCGGCTCAGCTCGACAGGTGGATGATGACCTGAACGCCGTCGCCGCCGGCTTCGCGGATCAGCCGTTCGGTCGCGTGGATGTGGCGTTGGTATACGCCCGGGGAGACGCGAACCAGCACCCGCTGGCCGGAGCCCAGAGCCTGCTTGAGCGCGGAGCGGAACTCGGCATCCTCGTCGGCCCGTTGGCCCTCTTCGGCGGGACCGATCCAACGCACGGCCTGGCCGTAGCGATCGCCCGCGGCCAGCGTGACCACGGCATCGGCGGCGATCTCCGACGGTGGAGCCAACGAATCGCCACCGCGGGTCGCGATCCAGGCGATCGAGGCCACGCAACCGATCAACAGAAATCCGCGCAGGGCCCACTGAAACGGGCTCACCCGCGGAGGCGCGACCTCAGGCGATTGGGTCATTGCCGGGCGGTTTGTTCGAGAACGAAGAAGGTCCAAGCGCCGTCTTCTATCCGCAGTCCGAACTGGGTGCGGGCGATCTGGCTGGGGGTGAGGCCCTCGAACTCGGTCTCGAGTCGGGCGAGGTCCCGCTCGACGGCCTGGGGCAAGAAGTGCAGAATCGGCCGATCACCCGACTCAATGTCGGCGAGGGCCAGCAGGGTGCGGTCGGCCTCGACCAGTTCCCCGCGGGTCCACGATAGGTACAACCTGCGCTCGTTGTTGGCGGGGCCCTCGCGGGCGTCGGGGCGGTCGCCGGCAAACGCCCGGGCGTAGGCCACGCGGCCGCCGGGCTGCAAGACGCCGAGTTCGATACCGTGGTGATCCAGCAGTCGGGCGTATTCGTCCAGCGAGATGCCTTCGGGGATGTACACCGTCCAGCGATCGCTGGGGTCATCGGCTGGGGCGTTCTCGGAACCCGGCAGGCTGATCCGCGAGGGATTCTGCCGGGCGGCGGCCAACTGATCGCTGTACCGCCGGGCTTCGGCTTCGGCGTCAGCCAGGATTTCTTCCAGCCGCGAAGGGGCCAGCAGCAGGTCTTCGGGCTCGGCCAGCCGCTCGGTGGTTTCGGTCAGCGAGGCTTCGGTCGTGGGTTTGTGCCAAGCCGTCAGCACCACGGTCGGCGGCGAACTGGTCTCGACGGCGGTCCACAGGGCCAAGCCCAACAGGCCGACCACGCCGACTCCTCCGACCAGTCCGATCACTACGCCCGGTGGCCAGGCATTTGCCGTGGATTTCATGGTTGGCTCGGGGGCATGTAACCATCAACATCGGCGTTGGGATCGGCCGCGGCCAGCCAACCCCGCCAGGCGTCAATGACCTGGGCTCGCTGCTCGGCACTGGCCGAAGGCGACAGGCCGAAGCCCTCGTAGCGGCGACTCAGCGTTCGCAAGGCATCGCGGGCGGCCAGCACCAACTTGGGATCGTCGCTGCTCAGCAAGCGGACCAGCAGCGGGGCGTGTTTGAGGTCGCGGCTGCGGGCCAACGCCCGAATGGCCAATCGCTGCGTCTCGCCGTTGTGGTGGGCGGCCAGATAGGCCAGCACCTCGGTGTGGTCGGCCAAAGCCTGGGGGTCGGCCGATTGGGCGGCGTCGGCCAGGACTTCAAGGGCCACGTTCAAGGTGTCGGGCCCATCGGCCCGCTCGGGACGAGTTAGCACATCCAGGGCGCGGCCCAGGCTGCCTTCGGGCATAACCACCAGCCGGCCTTCGCGGACGCGGACCTCGTCGGCGGTGCCTGGCAGCCCACGCCCGGCGACCAGCAAGCCGCTCTCGTAGCGCTGACCGCTCTTTTCCAGGCTCTTCTTGGTGCTTCGCAGCAGGAACAGAATGGCAAAGCAGGTGTCGTGGACTTCGCCCCTGCTGTTCCAACTGCCCTGGGGACTTTGGCTGGAGACCAGATGGTTGGACCCCTGGTGATACCACATCGGCGTGCGGGCCTCGCTGGCGGCGGCCCCCAGGCGCTCGGCCAGACGCAGCGACTCGAAGCGTTCCAGGCCATACAGGTAATAGTGCAGCCACTGGGTTTTGGGCGGGTTGATGGCGTACTCTCGCGAGACCCAACGACTGATCGAATGCACGCAGCGATCCAGCAGCCGCGCGTCAAGCTGGCTGGTGATGCGGGCCTTGCGTTCCTGATCGTCCTCAAACACGCGAAGCTGCGATGGTGTGTCGTCGTCGGCGGGTTTGCGAAGATCGGTAAAGCCCAGCATGTGCCGCACGATGTACACGCAGGCCCCGCCAGCCACGGCCATACTGTGGCGGACGCCCGACTGCTTGACCCGCTGATTGAGGTCGTTGCTGACGTTGCCTTGGTAGCCGAAAGCTCCGGTGGGATCCTGGGTCCGAATCAACCACTCGGCACAGCGATCCCAGACCTCGGGCGGGGTGATCACGCCGGCCAATTCCTGGGCCTCCCACAATCCCAGCACGGCGTACTGGGTCATTGAAGTGTCGCAATCCTTGCCATGGTTGTGGGTGGGCGGATAGCCCCAGGCGCCCTCGTCCTTTTGAAAGTGGTGCAAGGCCTTGACCAGGGTCTCGATTTCGGAGTTGAACTCCGAGGGATCGAGCGCCACCAGAAACATGATGCAGATGCCGATGTCGTAAATCTGATAGGGCACCCGCTCGGGGCCATTGGCGGTGGCCCGCTGAACGGCCTCGATCCCGGCTTGAATTTTGGGATGGTCCCGCTCGGCCCCGTACTTGGCGAAGGTCAGGCCGATCAGGGCCTTGCCGCCCAGCCGGTCGTGATCGTTCTGTTCCAGGTAGCGGATGCCCTTTTCAATGGCGCCCAGCACCACCGGGCTATCGGGTTCGTGAGCCACCGCGGTGGGTGGTGAGGCGAGTCCCCAGCACAGCGCACCTCCGACCATCAGGCTGACCCAGCCTGTGCCAACAGTTTGGCTCATCATGTTTGCCTCGCCCTAAGAACGGCCACGGGGGCTCATTCGACACGGACTTCGTCCCAGTGTTTGACAGTACCCGCCTCCAGGGCGAATGTCAATTTCTGGTTCCAATCGTTCGGGTTCCAATCGAAAGGCCGCGCCGCCGCCCGAGGCCGGTCTTAGCGATGATTGCCCGCCTCGGCCAGGGCCCGCTCAAAGGGCGTGCCGTCGGCCGAGCGGAGATAGAGCGTGCGGTGCGGGAAGGGGATCTCGATGCCTTCCTTGTCGAACCGGTGTTTGAGCCGCCGCATCAACTCGCGGCGGATCGACCACTGCTTGAGCGGAATGGTCTTGATGAAGAACTTGATCATCACCGCCGAGTCCGCGAAGTCGTCGACGCCCAGCATTTCCATGTCTTCCAGGATGACCATGCCGAACTGGGGATCATCGCGGAGCTTGCTGCACTCGTCGCGAATCACCTCGATCACTCGATCCACGTCTTCGCCGTAGCCCACGCCGAGATCGAACAGCGCCCGCGACCAACCGTGGGTCATGTTGCTGACGGCTTCGATTTGCCCGTTGGGAATGAAGTGCAAGGTGCCATCCAGTCCGCGGAGGATGGTGGTCCGCAGGGTGATCCGTTCGACGACGCCGGAGTGATCGCCGATCTGGATGACATCGTTGAGCTTGTATTGATTCTCCAGCAGGATCATGAAGCCCTGGAAAAAGTCCTTGATCAGGTTCTGGGCGCCAAAGGCCACAGCCAGACCCAACACCGCCGCCCCGCCCAGCAGCGGAGCGATCGGAATGCCGACTTCGTCCAGCACCATGAGGGATCCGCCCACCAGGATGAGCACCGAGCCCGCCTGCTGAAAGGCGGTGACCAGGGTGCGGGCTCGACCGTGACGCTCTTCCGGCGAGCCCCGCACACCGCGGTCGGCAATCAGTTTGGTCAAACGCCCGCCCATGAGCTGCACCAACATGTACAGCACGATCATCGCGACCAGAATGAAGATGATGTTGGGAGCGTGATCCAGAAACCAGAAATAGAGGTTGCGGGGGTGGAAGGGATTCTGAATCTGGGCGACCAATGCCTCGGCGCGGGCCAGTTCGGTCTTGGCGATTTCGACGTCCTGTCGTCGTGTCGCCAGGGCCTCGAGAATGTGACCGCGCGAGTCGGTCAGCATCGCCACGCGATCGGTCGCCAGTCGACTGCGTTCGCGGGCGGCGCGGGCCTCCTGAGCCGCTTCGGCACTGGCCTCGGCGGCCTCAACCAGGTGTTCGCGCTCGCGCAGCGCCTGGGCATAAC
>JBJHDE010000078.1:8822-11241 GCA_050486385.1 Planctomycetales bacterium
GGCGGGGCGCCCTCCTGACTCAACCGTCGATACCGCTGGTTGAGCCGACTCCGCAATTCTTCGGCATTGTCGACACTGGCCCGGGCGTTGCTGGCCAGTTCCCGTTCCAGGGCGATGGATTGATTATGATTCTCCAAGCGGGCTTCCAGGGCTTCCACCTGCCGCTCAAACAACTCGACCCCTTCGCGCCAATGGTCGACTTCGCCGCTGGCTGCGATAAACTCGGCACTGCGGGCCAGTTCCTCGCGGCGGGCCTCGGCCGCTTGTCGGGCGCGTTCCGGTAGTGTGGGTACCTCAATCTCGGGGTAGCCTGGCAGGGTTGGCAACGTCGTGGTTGCCCCCTCGCCATTGGCGTTGCCATTGTCCGCGTTGTTCGCTCCTGCGTTGGCCTCGTCGGGGGCCTCGGCTTCCACCGGCGGCTCGGGCAACTCACCGGTGGCACGGCGGATCAACATTTCCGTTTCCGCAATCCGGCTTTCCAGCAAGGGTGCCATCTGCTGGATCATCCGTCTCCGCTCAATGGCCAGGTCGAACCGCTGCTGCGCCAAATCTCGAATCGGCTCGATCTCCGCGATGCGCTGGGTGAGCGCCTCGACCTCCGCGGCGTGATGGCCCGGCGTCTCGGACATCGCCGGGCCTTCCTCGTCCTGCTCGGGTAAATCAACAACCCGTGGCTGGACCCCTTCGGCAATCTCGCGTTCGGCGACAAGCTCTTGAAATCGGGTATCAATCTTCTCGAAGGCCAACCGTGCCCGTTCAAAGGGGCTGGTCTCGCTGACGATCTCCTCTTGAATCGACTCCAGATACTGGATGTCGTGTTCCAACAGTCGCCGCATCTGGGCCACCAGTTCGGCGTCCGACAGCGACGTGATCCGTTGGCCCGTCAGCCCCCGCGACCAGTTGAAATCGGGCTGAAGTTGATGGGGAGACTGTTCACCCGGACCCTGGGCCGTCGTGGGCCACACGACCGCGATGCACACCATCCAGGCGACCAGTGTCGCGACAATCCGCAAATCCCTCACAACCCAATTCCTGTCCCCTGCTGGGACGCTTGTGTTCGCCAGACGTCTTTTGGGGCGGGGCGTTGGCACCCCCGACCCGAGTTCCCCTTCTACCGTACACACGCTGTCAAGCGCTGGCCGGTCGCACATGGTGACAGCGTGGGGGCGGCCATCGCCAGCCGATGGGGTCGGTCCAGCCCACTTGAACACATACGCCAACTTGAACACAAACGCCAACCGCCCGCCCCCGAGCATTGGGTCGCGGGGCGGGCGGGGACAAGCGGGTGGTTTGGCCGTTCAAGATTGGGTTGGCCATTCAAGCAGCCTAGCCGCTACTGGCCGTTGGAGTCCGCGTCCTCTTGCGCGTCGGGCTGCCAGTCCATGCCCAGAATCTTGGCCAGGAAGGCGTACTCGTCGGCCAGTTCCTCGATGATCTTTCGGGTGGGCTTGCCGGCTCCGTGGCCGGCGCGGGTCTCGATGCGAATCAGCACCGGGGCCTCGCCTTGGTGAGCCTGCTGCAAGGCGGCGGCAAACTTGAAGCTGTGACCGGGGACCACCCGGTCGTCGGTGTCGGCGGTGGTCACCATGGTCGCCGGATAGGCGGTCGGCGGCCGGACCAGCAGTTGATGATAGGGCGAGTAGGCATACAGCGCGGCAAACTCGTCGGGATCGTCCGATGAACCGTAGTCGTCCACCCAGTACCGCCCGGCGGTGAAGTGGTGGAACCGCAGCATGTCCATCACGCCCACGCTGGGCAGGGCGGCGGCAAACAGCTCGGGCCGTTGGGTCATGACGGCCCCCACCAGCAGGCCGCCGTTGCTGCCCCCGGCGATGGCCAGCTTCTCGGGGCGGGTGTATTTGTTCTCGATCAGCCATTCGGCGGCGGCGATGAAGTCGTCGAACACGTTCTGTTTGTTGAGCTTCGTGCCGGCCTTGTGCCAGCTTTCGCCGTACTCGCCGCCACCGCGGAGATTGACCACCACGTACACGCCGCCCATCTCCAGCCATTGGGCCCGCGAGACCGAGAAGTTGGGTGTCAGGCTGATGCTGAATCCGCCGTAGCCGTACAATAGCGTGGGATTGTTGCCATCCAGCTTGAGCCCCTTCTTGTGTACGATAAACATCGGCACGCGGGTGCCATCGGCGCTTTGAAAGAACTGCTGTTTGACCTCGTAGTTGTCAGTGTCCACGGCAACTTCCGAGCGGCGAAACAGCGTGCTCTCGCCGGTGAGCAGATCGTAGCGATAGATGCTCGGCGGCGTGGCGAAACTGCTGAACGAATAGAAGGTCTCGGTCGCGGTCGGTGCCGCCTCTGCCTGGCCTGCGTCCAGCCCGGTCAGGGTGGTTGGGTAGGTCCGGAACTGGGTGTAGTTCGACTCGATGGCCATGGCGGCGTTGCGCAGGTCGGACTCGACCGA
>JBJHDE010000078.1:11251-13016 GCA_050486385.1 Planctomycetales bacterium
GCGGTCTTCTTGCCGCCAAAGCCCCCGGCCGTGCCGAGAGTCGGCAGCTCGACCTCGCGGAGCAACCGGCCATCGGGCCGGTACAGGCGAATGGCCGAGTGGGCGTCTTGCAGGTAATGACTCACAAGCAGGTTGCCTACCCAATTGACATCTTGCAGGGTGTCCTCGCTCTCGGGAATGATCTCTTCGTAGTGTTCGGGCTCGGGACGCGCCAGGTCGATGGCGATCACGCGGCCTCGCGGGGCGTCCAGGTCGGTTTGAAAGAACAGCCGGCGACCGTCGTTGCCAATCAGCGAGTACTCGTTCTCGAAGTGATCGATCAACGCCACCGGCATGCCGTAGGGCTCGATCAGATCCTTGACGAACACCCGATAGCGGCTGTCGGTGCCTTTCGAGACGGTGATCACCAGGTAGCGGCCGTCTTCGGTGACACTGGGCCAGAAGTTCCAGGTGGGCTCGTCGGGCCGACGGTAGACCAACACGTCGTCGTCCTGCGAGGTGTGGACCCGGTGATAGTGCAGGCTCTGGTTGAGGTTGACGCTCTGGTAGGCCTCGCCCTCTTCGGGTTCGGGGAACCGATTGTAAAAGAAGCCGCGGCTATCGCGGGTCCAGGCCACGCCACGGGTCTTGGTCCACAGGATGCGGTCGTCCAGCACCCGACCGGTGGCGATCTCCATGATCGACCAGTTCCGCCAATCGCTGCCGGCTTCGGTCTGGGCGAAGGCGACCCAACGGCCATCGTCGCTGAAGGAGACACCCCCCAAGGCGATTGTCCCATCGTCGCTCCAGGAGTTCGGATCGATCAAGACGGTGGGTTCGGCATCCAGGGAGTCCAGCCGATACAGCACGGCCTGGTTCTGCAGGCCATCGTTCTTGAAGTAGTAGTATCGCCCACCGGCGCGGAAGGGCACCGAGTACCGCTGGTAGTTCCACAACTCGGTCAGGCGATCGGCGATGGCCTCGCGTTGGGGGAGCTGCTTGAGAAAGCCAAAGGTCACCTGGTTCTGGGCCTCGACCCAGGCGGCCACCTCGGGGTTGGTGCGGACGTCGTCCTCCAGCCACCGGTAAGGATCGTCGACCTCAACTCCATGGTAGCTATCGACTTGCGAAACAATTTTCGTTTCGGGGTAGCTCAACGGCTCGTCTCCTGCGAGAGTTGGCGAACTGGTCGCCACCAGGATCGCCGCCCAGAGGCCCAGCCCCGGCCCAACGGGCCCTCGGCGGGCTTGGGGAGTGGGATGGTGCATGGCTTGGCGCGAGGAATCCAGTGGTGTCGGCATGGTAGATTCTGGTCAAAAAAGGGCTGCCCAACTTCATCGGCCACTCGCCGGAGTGGGCCAATCAGACGCTAGAGTATAATACGCTTCCACTCATTGAGAATCCGCTTGGCCCAACGCGGCCTGGTGCCCCTGGCCCCCCGGGGCGGATTGCGGGCCGCGAGGAGACACACCTGATGGACCCTATGGATGTTGATGAACTCACCGCGCAGGTCACCGGGCGCCGGCAGCACCTCGAACGTCGGGCCGAGCAGCTTGTCGTCCAGATCCGCGATACCGTCGAACGCCTGGCCGCCGACAAACCAGGCATCGTGGACCTGAAGATTCTCGCCCGCACGCTCCGCGAGCTTCGCTACGCCTTCAGCGTGTTTCGCAAGTACCGGGGCCGTCGCAAGGTCACGGTGTTTGGCAGCGCGCGGACCCGACCCGATGACCCCAACTATCTGCAAGGGGTCCAGCTTGGGCGACTGATGGCCGAGTTGGATTGG
>JBJHDE010000079.1:0-3828 GCA_050486385.1 Planctomycetales bacterium
GCTCGGGTACGGGCCGATTGACTTCAGGACAAAGCCGGACATCCGGCGACTCAAACTCCACAAGGGCGCGTCAGAAAAACTCTACCATCCCGACTATGCAATTGTAATTGCTGGAATCCCGGTGTTCATTATCGAGGCAAAGCATCCTGACGAAGACCTAGACGAAGCTCTTCGGGAAGCCCGTCTCTACGCGATTGAGCTAAACTCCTCGTTTCCCCATCAGGTCAACCCGTGCCAGAGAGTCGTTGCCACGAATGGCATACTCACTGTTTCTGCTCCCCTCGATACCGCATCGCCTGACATGTCACTCGCACTCGAGGAGTGTTCGCCAAGCACGCCTATTTTCGAGCACTTTGTGGCGAGGCTTTCACGAAAGTCAGCGCAAGCCGAAGCAGATAGGATCAGGGACTCACTCACGAGTCGTCCGCTGCATCGGGCAATTCATTTCCTCGGGGGACAGTCTTCTCGTAATGAGGACGTCGGGTACAACGATTTCGGGTCAAAACTCGCAATCGACTATCGCCACGTTTTTAATCCCGAGAACCGAAAGGATCGCGCGCACGTAGTGCGCAATGCGTATGTGCCGTCCCAGCGCAGGGATCACTACGTTGATGAAATAGATCGGATAATCAAGACAGCTGTCTCGATCTCTGTTCCGAGGGCAACACTGATACAGAATACCGAAAAGCCAGATGAAATTATATCTGCTCTGCGAGCCGGCAGGTCACTCGAAAACGAGATCATGTTGCTTGTTGGCGCACGAGGAGCTGGGAAGTCTACGTTCATCGATTACTGTCGAGAAGTGCAGCTTCCTGGTGATGTTGTTGATTTAACAGAGTGGGTTCACTTGAACCTAAATGATGCACCTTCTGGCAAGGAAATGGTCGAACGTTGGCTACTGGATGAGACTATAGCCGCTCTTCGCCGAGAGCATTCCGAGATTGACTTCGACGCTGATATCCAAAAAGTGTTTTCTGTCGAGGTGAACAGGCTGAGAAAGGGGCCCCTGTCTTTGCTCGACCCTGAATCCGAGGCTTACAAGACTCGATTGGCTGACCAGTTGCTATCGCTCCTAAGCGACCCACTTTCTCAGGCGAAAGCAATGTCCCGCTATCTTGCTGCCGAGCGCGGTAAGCTTCTTGTGGTCGTCTTCGATAATTGCGACAAAAGGGAGCGAGAAGAGCAGCTTCAAGCGTTTCAGTCAGCAAGATGGTTGCAGCAACAGATTCGCTGTCTCATTGTGCTTCCAATTCGTGATGTCACATATGAATTGTACAAGGACGAGCCACCATTGGACACCATGATTAAAGACTTGGTGTTCCGGATCGACCCTCCTTCATTCACCCAGATCCTGAGAAAAAGATTGGATTTAGTGTTGACCGAGTTGTCGGCAAGCAATCAGGATAGATTGCTTGAATACAAGCTCGATAATGGTATTCGTGTGCGTTATCCTGCTACGGAGCTGGGGTTCTATTTGGCATCGATATTTCGTTCCCTCTACGCCCATGACAAGCTGATTCGGAGTCTAATCCTTGGCTTGGCGGGGCGAGACATCCGCAGGGCAATGGAGATTTTTCTGGAGTTTTGCCGAAGTGGACACATCGGGCAAGCAGAGTATCTAAAGATTCGCACACACAGGGGGCAGTATTCTTTGCCCTACATGGTGGTGTCGAGGGTGTTGCTTAGAAGAAACCGTCGTTTCTATGACGGAGATTCATCATTCCTGAAAAACCTCTTTCAGTGCGACCCAGGGGATTCGCGACCTGATATATTTGTTAGAGCAAATATTCTTGAGTGGCTGCGGTCAAAATCCCGAGAGGTTGGGCCAACAGGCGTGAAGGGATTTCATCAGTGCCGGGCATTGATATCTGAACTGATGCCGCTTGGACATGATGCTGCTCGGGTGCGGGAGGAGATTGGCTACCTTGTAAAGCATGGTTGCATCATCGCTGAGCATCAGCGAGGGGCAGTCGAGTCTGATGAGGATTTGATTCGAATATCGCCGTCAGGAGTTGTTCATTTGAGATTTGTAAGCGACATTAGCTATCTTGCGGCCTGTGCCGAGGAGACATGGGTGGAAGATGAGTCGCTAGCAAAGCGGGTGGCTGAGCGGATTGCACAGTTTGGTGCAAAAGTCCACTATTTGCCTGAGACCGTCGCGGCGAATGCTTCGGAGTTCGTTGAGTTCTTGGTCAAGCACCAAGCTCGAAAGCTTTCGCCTGAGCAATACCTTGAGGGCGGGTTTTCAGGAGTGACACTTAACACGGATGAAGTCGTCAGTAAAGCGAATCGTGCAATTGAGAAAGCGAAAACACGCAAGGCTTATGGGTGGGGTGATTTTGAGAAGCGGTTCCGGGTTGGAATGAACTGCAGTGGAATAGTTGACGGAACTCAAGATTACGGTGTTTTTGTGAGGCTGGATGGCGGTCCAAAGGGATTGATTCACTTTCGGGATTTACCTGCTGATCGACCGATCACATCGTTTAAGGTTGGCGACCGCGTCACTGTAGCGATCGCTCGCATCCAGCGTGAAGCGCAAAGGGTCAAGCTTAGGTTCATCCGTGACGAAAAAATCTCTGATTGAAAGTCATTGTTCTCACGGTCTTGCACAGTGCGTCAGGCGGAGTGAAACCGACCGTCCCGAAAAATGTTGCCTACGATGTTACAACAGCCAGCCTCGAGGACGAGGTGGCTGCCACTGTCCGCACTGCCATAGGTTCCTCAGAGCAACCACCATTGGGTTCAATCGTCAGCTCATCCGAATATCCGGTTCTCAAATCCCGGAGGCTTTTTGCTACGTCAAGCCATCTGTCTTTGGAGGGGGTGGCTGGAGTTTATGCGAACGTGAGGTTATTGGCAGGGCGGGGGCGATTGGTCCTTTCATGCAGTCGACAGCCGCAAGCCGATCGACCCACCTCCCCCTCACCGCATGGCTTCGGCGAAAGCCTCTTGCAGGGCGGCGAGGGCGCGGGGGCCGTCGTCGCGGCTGACCAGGACGTTGACGCGGACTTCACTGGTGAAGATGAGTTGCAAATTGACGTTGGCTCGGCCGAGGGCCTCGAACATCCGCAAGGCCACGCCCGAGTGACTCCGCAGCCCAATGCCCGAGACGCTGAGCTTGGCAATCTCGGGATCGGTCGACACCTGGCCGGCGCCCACTTCCTGGGCAATTTGCCGGGTGACGGCCTCGGCGGTGGGCAGGTCGACCCGAGGAACCGTGAAGCTCATGGTCGCCCGGCGACCCTGGCTGACGTCCTGCACAATCATGTCGACCAGCACCGTGGCCGAGCCAATCGCCTCGAACAATCGGGCGGCCAGACCCGGGGCGTCGGGCAAATCTTCGACGGTGATGCGGGCCTGGGTGTCATCGCTGGAAATGTCCTCGACGGTCAGGTCCTCCATGCCCTGCAGCCGTTGCAAAATCTCAACCGGCGAAGGCTCGCGGGGGGGCTCTTGCACCAGCGTTTCTGGCAACGGCTCGTCGGTGGAATGCACCTCGATGAACGGCGCCCGGGTGGCCGGCGGCAACTGAAGCTGAAACACTTCGTGAATCGCCCGCAGCGCGGCGACGGCGTCGCGACGGGCGACCAGCACGCTGATTTTGATCTCGCTGGTGGTGATCATCAAAATGTTGACGCCAGCCTGCGACAGCGCGCGAAACATGCGGGCGGCCACGCCGGGTTGATGGGCCATACCCAGGCCCACGGCGCTGACCTTCGAGACGCCCTCGTCGAAGCTGGCGTCCTCGGCCCCGAGTTCTTCAACAATGGTGGCCGTGGCCTTGAGCGTGCTGGGCAGATCGTCGCGGAGCACGGTGAACGAGATATT
>JBJHDE010000079.1:3838-12891 GCA_050486385.1 Planctomycetales bacterium
GACCCTGATCGCCGACGTTCTGAACGATCATGTCGATGGGAATGTTGAAGCGGGCCAACTGCGAAAACACCGCCAGGCTGACGCCGGGTTCATCGGGCACGCCCAGCAGGGTCACCCGGGCCTCGTCGCGCTCCATGGCACAACCACACACCGGTTGACCAGGGGCCTCGGGCGAGGCATCGACCAGGGTGCCAGCCACGTCGCTGAAACTGCTGCGGACCACCAGCGGCACGCCAAAGCGTTTGGCAAACTCGACCGAGCGGTTGTGCAGCACGCCCGCCCCCAAGCTGGCGAGTTCCAGCATCTCGTCGTAGCTGATCCGCGTGACCTGCCGGGCCTCGGGCAGGATGCGGGGATCGGTCGTGTAGACACCGTCGACATCGGTGTAGATCTCGCACTGGTTGGCCTTCAGCACCGCCGCCAGGGCCACGGCCGTGGTGTCGCTGCCGCCGCGACCCAGCGTGGTGATGTTGTAGTCTTCGTCGGTGCCCTGGAATCCGGCCACGACCACAATCTTGCCGGCATCCAGGGCTCGCTGCATACGGTCGGTGCTGATCGTCTGAATCCGCGCCCGGGTGTGCGAACTGTCGGTGCGGATGCCAATCTGGGCTCCGGTGAAGCTAATGGCCGACCGGCCCAGGGCCTCAACCGCCATGGCCATCAAAGCCACGCTGACCTGCTCGCCGGTGGCCAGCAGCATGTCCATTTCGCGGGCGGGCGGATCGTCGTTGATTTCGCGAGCCAGCCCAATGAGCAGATCGGTGTTGTGCCCCATCGCGCTGACCACCACCACAACCTGGTGACCTTGCTGCTGGGCGCGAACGGCTTTGCGGGCGGCCGCCAGAATCTTCTGGCTATCGGCGACGCTGGTCCCGCCAAACTTCTGGACGATCAGGCTCATGGGGTGATACGATCTCCCTAGGGGATGGGCCGGCTTGTCGGGGGTGGGACTGGGGCGATACAAAACGCCCGCACTCGAAAGACACAGGACGGTGGATTTCCCGATCCAGGTTCGTCGAGTACCCCGAGAACCAGCCTATTCAGGGGTGTCAGCTCGCGGCCTCCGGGGAGCCGGCGGGCTGGCTTGTGCGTGTGACCGTCAACTTCGCGATTCCCCGGCACCTTGCCAAGGGCCCCCAACTGGCGTGACCCGACTTCTGCTGTACGAAGACCTGACCAGCGGCCTGTGGCAGGCCGAATCACCCCAGCACCCGGTGTCGCGGCAGTTGCTGGCCGAGGGCCGTGCGATGCTGGCTGCCCTGGCCGCCGATGCCGCGGAGTTGCCCCACGTCCAGACCACGGTGGTGGTGGCCGAGCGGGATTCCGGCCCCTGGCCCCCAGGCGTCCGCCGACTGGCTCCGCCCGCTACGGCCCAGGCCGATGGCGTCGGCTGGCTGGCCGACCAGGCCGCAAGGGCCGATTTCACCGTGCTGATCGCCCCGGAAATTGAAGGTCGCCTGACTCGCCTGGCCTCGGCCATCGAGGCGGCTGGCGGGCGATTGCTGGGGCCGTCGGCCGAGAAGATCGCCCGATTCTCGGACAAGCAGCACTCGGTCGAGTTCTGGAACGCCCGCTGGGCTGCGCAGGTGGGCCTGCCGGCTGTTGAGGCCTTGCCGCTGGATGGTCCGATTTCCGCGTGGGGTCCTCCGCCGTGGGTGCTCAAACCCAACGACGGCTGCGGCTCGACTGAGACCTTTCTCATCGACCGGCCCGAGCAAATTGACGCATACCGGAAGAGCGCACCGGCCACCCCCTGGCGGTTGGAGCCCTACATGCCCGGTGTGGCGGCCAGCGTGGCGGTGTTGGCTGGCCCCCAAGGTCTGGTGCCCCTGCTTCCGGGCGAACAGCACATCGAGCGGGTCGACGGCCAGTTCCACTACCGCGGTGGGCGGCTGCCCCTGGCATCGCCCCGACGCGAGCGACTGGCCGGCTATTTGGCCAGGCTGGCCGGTGTCTGGCAGCGGCCGCCCCACGGTTACTGGGGCCTGGACGTGATTCTCGGCGACGCCGAGGATGGCTCGGGCGACCGTTTGTTGGAGATCAACCCGCGGCTGACGACCAGCTACCTGGGCCTGCAAGCGATGCTCGACCCCGCGGTCGGCCCCGGCGGCCTGCTGGCGGCCATGCTGAGCGTGGCACGCGGCGATTCGCCGAACTTGGCGTGGCGACCCGGTGGTGTTGTCTTTAGCACGCAGGGCCACATCAGCCGGGAGCCGTGATGCGGGTGTTGGGGCTGGATGTGGGTGGGGCCAACATCAAGGCGGCCGACGGTCGCGGCTGGGCGGCGTCGTGGCCATTTGCCCTGTGGCGGCATCCCGACGAGCTGCCGGCCCGGCTATCGGCCATTCTCACCAAGAGTGGCCCCTGCGATGCCGTGGCCCTGACGATGACCGGCGAGTTGGCCGATTGTTTCCGCACCAAGGCCGAAGGTGTCTTGGCCATTGTCCAGGCCACCCAAGCCGCCGCGGCGGGCCGGGCCGTGTGGGTCTACCAGACCGACGGCCAATTCCACCCGCCCCACGCCGTGACAACCTGGCGGGCCGCGGCGTCCAACTGGCACGCCCTGGCGGCCTATGCCTGCCGTTGGCTCGCGGGTCCGGGCCTGCTGGTTGATATGGGATCGACCACCACCGACATCATCCCCATCGCCCCCGAGGGCGTGCGGGCGAGCGGCCAGACCGATCCCGAACGGCTGCTCAGCGGCGAGCTGGTCTACACCGGTGTCGTCCGCAGCCCCGTGGCAGCGATTTGCCGGCGTTTGCCGTATCGCGGCCAACACTGCCCCACCGCCCAAGAGCTATTTGCCACGGCGTGGGACGCCTATGTGACTTTGGGATGGATCGACGAAGACCCCGACGCCACCGAGACCGCCGATGGCCGACCCGCCACGCGGCAGTACGCCCGGGAACGCCTGGCACGGATGATCTGCGCCGATGCCACACGTTTCAGCGAGGCCGATGCTCAGGCCGTGGCGGCAGCCGTGTGTGACGCGCAGATTCTGCTGGTGGCCGAGGGCTTCCGCCGGGTCGGGGCCACGATGCGGCCAACGGCCACGACGGCGATTCTCAGCGGCGAGGGCCAATTTCTGATCGAGCGGGTGTTGGCTCATGTCGGGTTCGATGGGGCGATCGTGCGGCTGGATGAACGGCTGGGCCCGGGGCCATCACAAGCCGCGCCCGCCCACGCCGTCGCCGCCCTTTGGCTTGAACGGTCTGCAAGCGAGAGAGCTTGATTGGGGGGAAGGTGACATGTGGGCGGACGGAAGCTGGTGGGTCAGCGGGCGGTCGGCCAGTCAACTTACTGTTGCCTGCATTAGTTTGGGAATGGCACTGCTGGCACCGAAACTCATCGCAGTGTTACGCGGGAATCGGTAGGCATTCCGGAACGTGTCAGCTCACGCGGAGACGCGGAGGCGCGGAGGAACAGAGCCAGAAGATGGCGAGTGGCCCAATTCCCGCAGGGTTTTGGGTCAGAGCCCGAACTTTGGATCAGTTGCCTGCTTCCTGCAAAGGTTCGGGCACGTCACTGCCGGCACAACAAAAAGTCGTCCTAGTGTTGCACGGGAATCAACAAGCTATGCAAGAATCGAACCTGGCCCGAACGGGATCGTCAATAGTCCCGCGCGCTCCTCCTCCGCGTCTCCGCGTCTCCGCGTGAACTCAAAACCCCGAGCATGTAGACTGTGTTGCCTTCGCCCGCTTCGCGCACAAGTCGTCGAAAGGCACTGCCACCACGAGTATCGTTCGAAGTGTTGCGCAGGAATCAGTAGATATCATAGCCAAGTTCATTGCCTTGTTGGACAAATTCTACCGACAACGCGACTGAACAAAACGCACGGCCGACAGGTGGGTTTCGTGAATTCGTTCAGGAAAGGTCAAAAGGTAACGCATCATCAACGCGTACTCGACTGGATCGTCCCAGGTTATTTCAGTCTCGTGGCCGTCGCTCGCGACCCACTAAACTTCTCCTGCAACGACACACCACAAGCCGGTCTTGTCGGATTCCTCCTGGTCGACTTTCGAGGCGACGCAGTCGATGGGAATCTTGCGGATGGTCCGCAGAACGTGTTTTGCTTCGCGATCTGGTGTCATTGATCCTTTCCCTTGTCGACATGCGTCACCAGTGTGGGCAAAGGTCCCCTTTGAACTCCGCCGAATCCGTCGATTATTGCTCCCTCTGCACCTCATAGATTGCCCAGGGGGCGACCTTGGTCTCGTCCAGCCAGCCGTCTTCAGCGTGATGGGCTTGAGGATGGTGTGTTGCCACCACGGCAAGACCGGCTTGCCGAATGGCGTGATGGTAGTCCTCGTCAGTCCAAAAGACATCGGTCACGACGACCCCCTCGGGCAAGAGGCAGGCCTTGACCTGTTGGCCTGAGACGAGGGGCGGCTGGTTCTCGGGGAAGTCCACGTCGCACGAGATCCAGCGATGGCGATAAAACTCCGGCGTGTTGGTCACAATCAAGCCTCGCCCGCCGGCGGCAAGGATCCGCGCACTTTCGCTCAAAAGGCTGTGAAGCGCCGCAAGCGTGTCCTGTTCAAGCACCACCCAAGACGCCAAGAAGAGATCGAAGGCCTGGTCTGGGAAGGGAAGCGGCTCACCTGGGCTGGCTTCGACATAAACGCAAGCCGGATCGAGTCGACGGGCCTCCGAGATCATGGCGCCACTCACGTCGACACCCGTGGCGTCCAGGCCAAGATCCTTGAGAAAACGGGTCGAGCGACCCGAGCCGCAGCCAAGATCCAGGGCACGCTTGTCCGCGAGTTGGAGTTCGCCGATCCGCTCGGCGATGGCGCGAAACGCCAAGAGGTCCGTGCCCGTGAGCCCCCGCAGCGCATAACTGGCCGCCGAGTTCTGATAGTTGTTCGTTGGCATCGCCGGTAACGGGTTGGGGCGGCACGCTCCTGGTCGGGTCAGCAAGGAACGCTTCGGTCATTCGGTTATCGGTCGCTGAGGCGTGACCTTCCATCCGCGATGACCTCTTCATCCACATTCTCGACGCTACGGTCGCGAAACGCCGCTCGCACATTGGGTCGTTGAAGATAAAAGAATACTGTCAAAGTGATGTACAACCGCATCGGTACACGCACCATATGTTGACCCGCATCTATATGGGGAGGAAACGAGAACAGATCAGCTAGCGCGCCGATGAAAAGTAAAATGAAGAAACACTCGACAATCAGGCCAATACCCAGGAGAGTCACGAAGGGGACGCGTATGAAATCGACGCGGAATAACATCCCCAGGGCAATGATCGCACAGAATGGGGCAAGAATCAATCCGAAGATTCGGGGCATCTCCGGTCCGGCGAGGATGAGGAAAATGAGAAACAGGGTTCCCATGCCGTAGAGTCCGGCGATGACGTCAATGCCCCACAAGCGACCGTTGGATGGATTCATGTTGGTGTTGAGCCTGCCAGACAAGGTGGAAACTCATGACCGGTGGGGACCGCTTGGGTGCGGAGTCTCCCACCGGTTTTTCACGTGCCCGCCGTCTCAAGCTGTGGTTGGTTCGGCGAGCCCGTCCTCGGGTGTTCTTTGGCGGCTGCGGGATGCCAGCAAGCCACCCGCCATTCCAGACGGAACCAGGCCGATGAAGGACACAATGCTGAACCACATCGGATAGAAGGCGATGGACAGCAGCCCAGTTACGATGAGCACTCCACCGACCAACCCGCCATGCAACACCTCAGCATGTTGGGATATCCGCCCCGCGATGTAGCCGCCCAGTGTCGTGCATACAAACCCAAGGTTCAGACCGACCACCAGGAAATTCGTTCCGATCATGAACGGCTCTATTTTGTCTGGATGGACGCCTTGGGCGATCAGTACGAGCGCATAAATCACCCCGACGATGAACCCAGTCACCAGCGAGGTGCCAAGACTCGCCAAAGCTCCCAGGAATAAGGCCTTGATGTTTACTCCACGTTTCTCACTCATCAGAAATCTCCTGTGTCGAACGATTGGGCTCAGCAGGGCGGCCCGCCGAGCGAAAGGCTTGATACTGCGTCCAACAAAGGTTGGGGAACGGCACTTGCGGCTTGTTCAGCAGTGTGCTGGCTCGACTTGACGACCGTGCTACCGATTAAGAACCTTCGACGGGAATCGGTACTTCGAGTGCACCACGAATTTCACGGTAACGGTGTCCGTGGACTCGATCTCTATCCGTGCTATCAGTGTCATCCGTGGTTAATTACTGCTTGCCGCTTTTCATAGACTTGCGCAGGGATCAGTAGGAACGGTGCTGGTGGTTTGCCCATCAGTGTTTGACAACACTTACTACTGTTGTACCCACGACCTGGTGACCCATCGAACCGGAACACTCTTGGGCGGAACTGTCCGACTGAGCCACACACTGGTGGACAAGCCACCAGTGCCACGAACGTCCCGCTCGACTTGGCTGGGGATCTCCGAGGTTTTGTCTAGGCCGCCAACATTCCTCTGTCAATACGTTGCCAAGAAAAGACGGACCGAGCCTGACTGGCCGCTGGTGTGTCTGGCTGAGAGCGGATAGGCTGTCAGCGGTTGCCAAGGATCCAGAAGGGGCCGACGATGAAACGTGTCCATAGTCATCCGGCATTGATTCTGTCGCCGGGGACCCAGGTGGTGTCGTTGGTGGAGATCCGGGGCGATGGCGGCGGCACGTTGCATCCAGCCGGCACGGTGGGCGTGGTTGTGAAGAGCCCCCGCGACGGCCAGCACTCGTACCGGGTCCGCTTCGTGGGCAATATCGAGGTGCCCCTCAAGGCCGACGAGCTGGTCATGCTGGCCAAGTTCAAGGAGGGGCAGGCCCTGGACGAGTTGGCGGGCCCGCGGGACGATCTGTATCGCTATGTCATTTACCGTTGCGTGACCGGTTCGCGGGCGTATGGCCTGGACGATGCCGACAGCGATATCGACTATCGCGGCATTTACCTGCCGCCCGCCGACCAGCACTGGTCGCTGTATGGCGTGCCCGAGCAGTTAGAATGTGAGCGGACGCAAGAGACCTACTGGGAGCTGCAAAAGTTTTTGGTGCTTGCGCTCAAGGCCAATCCCAGTATCCTGGAGTGCCTCTACACACCCCTGGTGGAAAAGACGACCCCTTGGGCCGAGGAGCTGCGGGCGATGCGAAGCGGCTTTGTCTCGCGGCTGGTCTATCAAACCTACAACGGCTATGTGACCTCGCAGTTCAAAAAGCTGGAAGCGACGTTGCGGAATCAGAACCGCATCAAGTGGAAGCACGCGATGCACCTGCTGCGGCTGTTGCTGGCGGGAATCCAGGTCTTGCGAACCGGCGAGTTGGCCGTCCGCGTCGACGAGCACCGCGACGCGCTGTTGAGCGTTAAACACGGTGAATGGACCTGGGAGCAAGTCGACCACTGGCGACAGGAGTTACAGCAGATGTTTGAAGAGGCCTATCGCACAACCCGCCTGCCCGAGCGCCCGGACTACAGCCGTGCCAATGCGCTGTTGCTGTCGGCGCGGCGTGCGGCAACTCAAGAGGGCTACGCACCTTGAACAACGATCCTCGGCTGCGGGCACAGGTCGCGGAGCACCCATTTCCGCTGGTGTTTGCCACCATCAGTGGGGCGCACCTGTACGGTTTTCCGTCGGCCGATTCCGACGCTGATCTGCGCGGGGCCCATGTGCTGCCCCTGACCGAGGTGCTGCGTTTGCATCCGGGGCACGCGACGATTGAGCGATCAGGAATCCGCGAACAACTCGAGATCGATCTTGTGACCCACGATGTTCACAAGTTCTTTGGGATGCTGCTCAAGAAGAATGGTTATGTGTTGGAGCAGCTCCTCTCGCCGTTGGTCGTTCACGCCACGGCGGCGCACGAGGAACTGGTCGCCTTGGCGCCGGGTTGCCTGACTCGGTTTCACGCTTTTCACTACCTGGGCTTCGCGCAGACGCAATGGAAACTGTTTCAAAAGGAATCGCCTCCGCGGGTCAAGCCGTTGTTGTATGTCTATCGGGTGCTGCTGACCGGCCTGTTTCTTATGGAGACCGGCCGGGTCGAGGCCCATCTGCCGACGCTCAACGCTCACTATCGGCTCGGTTATCTGCCCGAGTTGATTGAGCGCAAGCGTCTGGGCCGCGAGGCCGAACGCCTCGAAGCGGCTGAGTTGGACTTTCACCAGCGCGAGTACGACCGGCTGCACCAGGCACTTCACGACGCCAGCCAGACCAGCCACCTGCCCGAACATCCCACGGCAGCCGCCGCCCTGGATGACCTGCTGGTGCGGATTCGCATAGAGTATGGCGCGGAGCACTGAGCCACGCGTCGCGTTCCCCACTCAAGCGGCTTTGCGGGGCTCGACGGGTTCGTGTTGGACGGAGGGGATGGATTTCGATCGGCAGTTTAGCCATGCCTGCGGTCGCGGATTTCGCGGATCATGTCATCCCAGGGAATCAGCTTGACCTCGCCGTTGTCGATCGATTCGATGCGGCGTTGGACCTCGGTCGCCCAGGCTTCGTCAACTCCGTCATCGACGGTCGGGTCCAGGCTGTTGATCAGCGAGGCCGCGAGTGCGGCGCGATCCGATGGCGGTAAGGCCAGCGCGGACCGCAACAGGTCTTGCGATTCGGTGTTCATGACTTGAGTCTGCCGTGCCAGCCCCGCTGAATCTCGCCAGTTGTCTTGCGGTTTGCGAAAACGCGGGCGTTGTCCGTTTCCCTCGAGACACGCCACGCGACCCTACCATCTTATGGCGGCCAGCGGGCTGGATTCGAGACCCGGTGTTCCCCACTCAAGCGGCTTTGCGGGGCTCGACGGGTTCGTGCTCGACGGAGGGACGGGCGGGAACCAGGTGTGGGCCGGGAGCCAGTTCCACGGCGTGGGCCCAAGCGGTGCCGACGGCGTGGAGTTCGTCCAGCAGCGAGAGCCACTGCTTGCCGGTCCAGCGGTGGGCCCGATCGAGGATGGTCCGCACCCGCAGGCGACGATGGCCGGGGCCGCGGAAATGCAGGTCGAGGATCAGCTTGCCTTTACTCCGCCGCGGCTGAATGGGGCGGTGTTCTTTGTGGCGGATCGTGCCGTCGGACTCGGTGAGTTGATAACTGACCTCG
>JBJHDE010000080.1:0-9344 GCA_050486385.1 Planctomycetales bacterium
GGCCTCGATGGTTCAGCCCAGCAGTTCGACGCAGGGCTCGCCTTCGTTGAGGGTGGGCCGCTCGGGCCGACCCTTGTGGCCGTAGATGACCTTCATGTGGTCCAGGCCCAACATATACAGGATGGTGGCGTGCAGGTCATGCACATGCATGCGGTGTTCCACGGCATGCAGGCCCAGCTCGTCGGTGGACCCGATCACCTGACCGCCCTTGACGCCGCCACCGGCCATCCACATGGAAAAGCCCGTGGGGTTGTGATCGCGACCGGCGCCCTTCTCGCTCATCGGCGTGCGGCCGAACTCGCCGCCCCACACGACCAGCGTCTCATCCAACAGGCCCCGCCTTTTGAGATCCTTGAGCAAGCCGGCCACGGGCTTGTCCATCTGGCGGCACAGCTTCGAGTGGTTGCCCTCGATGTTGGAGTGCGCGTCCCAGGCGTTGCCCGCCCCGTGATAAAGTTGCACGAAGCGCACGCCCCGCTCGACGAGCCGCCGGCTCAGCAAGCACAGCCGGCCATAGGATTCGGTCTCTTTGTCGTCCAGGCCGTACAGCCGCTTGGTCTCTTCGGACTCCTGGGCCAGGTCCACGGCCTCGGGGGCCTCGGCCTGCATGCGGAAGGCCAGCTCGTAGCTTTCAATTCGGGCGTCCAACTCGCTCTGGTAAGACCGGTACTGCTGGTGGTCGCGATTCAACTCGCCCAGCAAATCCAGCTTGGTCCGTTGCCGGGTGTCGCCCACCGACGAGGGCGTGTTGAGGTAACGGATCGGCTCGTTGCCGGCCTCCAGCCGTGTGCCCTGGAAGCCCGCGGGCAAAAAGCCTGGCCCCCAGTTTCGCGGCCCGTTGACGATTTGCTTGGGGTTGTCCTGCATGACCACAAAGGCCGGCAGGTTGTCGTTCTCGCTGCCCAGGCCATAGGAGACCCAGGCACCCAAGCTGGGACGCCCGGCCAGCGGCGTGCCGGTGTTCATCTGGCAGATGCCGCCGGCGTGATTGATGCCGTTGGTCCAGCAGGAGCGGATGACCGAGATGTCATCGGCACACTTGGCGGTGTGGGGTAGCCAATCGCTGAAGGTCAAGCCGCTTTCGCCGTGCTGGGTCCACTTCCGCTTGCTGGCCAACAGGGGCGAGCCCTTCTCGCCCATGGCCGTGATCACCTTGCCAAAGCTCTCGGGCAAGGGTTTTCCGGCCAGCTCGTTGAGCAGCGGCTTGGGATCGGTCAAATCCAGGTGGCTGGGGCCACCTTCCATGAACAGGAAGATCACGCTCTTGGCCCGCGGTTTATGATGCGGACCGGTGTGCGGTCGCCACAAGTCGCGATCCTCGGCTCCCTGGGCCGATTGACCCAGCAGGGCCTGCAGGGCCAGGGCGCCAAAGCCCATGCCCGTCATCTCCAGGAAATCGCGGCGGTTCTGCGGGCGAACAATGTGCGGCACTTGTCCACTCATGGCGTTCTCAAATGGGTCTGAGCGTATGCTTTGGAATCCACCACCGAAGGGCAATCTCGGCGGGGCATCAATCGACGTACAAAAACTCGTTGCTGTTCAACAGCACATGGCAAAAATCAATCAGGGCCTCGGCCGAGGGGCCACCGGCGGTCTGCCCGTGAACCAGCGGCACCAAGTGGGCCTGACGCCCCGAGGCATCGGTCAACAGGGCCTCGGGCGATTGGAAGGACCAGGCCCCCACGACATCGCGGCCGGCTCCGCGGTGGATCAGCAAGTCCTCGGCATTCAGGGCAACGCTGGACAGTCGCACTTCGTCCACCAAGCCGTTCCAGCGGTGTTGAGGCGAAGTCGCCCGCCCCCCGAGGGTGAACGGCAGGTTGTTGCGGTAGCCTTCGGCAATCGGGTGCGGCACCTCGGCGGATTCGACCGGGTGTTCGCCGTCCAACCGCCTTGCGAAGAAGGTCACCGATCCCGGGCCGTCCTCCGCCAGCCGCACACTGGCGGCCACGTAGTAAGGCTTTTTGAGTTCCAAGTGCAGATTCGAGGCAATCACCTCGTAGGTTTGTTTGCCTTCGGCGTCGTTGCCGGTGAGCTGGACAATCAAGTTCCGAGGCTTGTAAGAACTCTTGGTGCTGGTGACACCCAACGACCAGCCCGGCTTTTTGTTGTCGCCGTCCCATTGGGCGGCAATCGTCCGCACCGTGGCGCTGTTGTACAGGCTGTCGAGTTGGACATAGGCTTCGATCGTGAAGTCGCCGCTGGGCAGGTCGGCCCGATCAGGCACGCTGAGTAGCGGCGCATTGCTGGCCTCGACCATCCGCGCCGCCTGCGTGCCACGCACGGGGAACTTGGCCAACTCGACCGGCGGTTGGGGATCGGTTTCGGAACCCTGCTTGAGGAACTCGACCGACATCGTCAACTCCCGCGGCGTGGGCGCCCGACCCAAGGCCAACTCGAAGGCCGTGTGGACCTGGACCTCGGGATCCGACAACTTGCCCAATCGCCGGGCGAAGGCCGCTGCCCGGGCCAAGGTCCACTGGCCGTTGATCATCAACAACGCCTGAGTGGGCGTCGTGGTTGTGTTGCGCTCGGGCGTGCTGGTAAAGCCCATGGGATAATCGAACACGTCCAGCAACGGGTCGCGGGTGTTGCGGACCACGCGGGTGTACACGGTTCTTACCGGTTGATTGTGGTCAACCGCCGGCCCGCCGGTTCGCTCGCGGAGTTCGCCCGAGGTGGCCAGCATGGCATCGCGAATCTGGTCGGCGTCCAGCCGTCGGGTGTTCATCCGCCACAGCAAGCGGTTGGTGGGATCCTTCATCGCGGCCGTTTCCGGAGTCTCCCGGAGGGCCGATTGCTGATAGACCCGGCTGGTCAGAATCAGGCGGTGCATCCGCTTGAAACTCCAACCATCGGCGACAAACCGCCGGGCCATCCAATCCAGCAGCTCGGGGTGGCTGGGTTCTTCACCCAAGCGACCAAAGTCACTGGTCGTGGCCACAATGCCGGTGCCGAAGTGGTATTTCCAAATGCGATTGACAATGACCCGGGTCACCAGGGGGTGATCGGGTTGGGTCAACCAGTGGGCCAAGGCCGAGCGGCGACCGGTGGAGTCCAGTCCCTCGGGCGGCACAATCGTGGGCGGCTCCTGACCCATCACGGTCAAGAAGCCCGGCTCAATGGGCTCGGCCGAACGGCTGCCAGGAATCGTAACCGTCGGCGGGTGCGGACCCACGTCGGCCACCGTCATGGCCACCGGCAGCGCTCTGGGCTTGAGGTGGTCGAACTTCTTCAGTTCGGCTTGCAGCCGTTCGTAGGTTTCCTTCTTTTCGTCCTTGAGTTTGCCCGAGATATTCGCCCGGCCAATCTCGAAGTCGGCCTGACGCAACGCCAGGGCGGCCACCTGGGCCTCGTAGGGTGTCTGGTCGGCCGCCGGCTTGCGGATCATGGCGATCACGTCGTCCGGAAACTTGTTGACCGCGGTGTCGATCGCCCGCTTGATAAACGGGGCTTCGATCGCGTCGATCTCCGCACGAAGCTCGGTGGTGGCTTCGTACCACTCGTTCAATTGCGACTCGTATTCGGCCAGGTCCTCGGGGGTGACCGGCGGCACGTCGTCGCGCCAGACCATCGGGGCCAAAAAGGCCTGTAAGGCGAAATAATCCTTCTGCAGGATCGGGTCGAACTTGTGATCGTGGCACCGCGCGCAGCCCATGCCCAGACCCAGAAACACGTCGGCCGTGGTGTCGGTGACGTCGGTCATAATCTCCGTCCACTGCGTCACGGCATCGCGCTGGTTGTACTCGTAGATGCTGTGCCGCAGAAAGCCGGTGGCAATCAGGGCGTCGGGGTCATCCGGGGCGATCTCGTCGCCGGCCAGTTGTTCTTGAACGAACCGGTCATACGGCTTGTCTTCGTTGAAACTGCGGATCACGTAATCGCGATACCGCCAGGCATGGGGCCGATAGCCATCTTGCCGCCAACCATCGCTCTCGGCATAGCGGGCCAAGTCGAGCCAGTGACGGGCCCAACGCTCGCCATAACGCGGATTGTCCAGCAATTCGTCAACAATCTTCGCGTAGGCCTCGGGCGTGGGATCGGCCGCAAACCGCTCGACCACGGCTGACTCGGGCGGCAGACCAATCAGATCGAAATACACCCGGCGAATCAGTTGCCGCGGGTCGGCCGGCTCGGCCGGGTCCAGGCCCGCCTCGGTCAGCGCGCGGAAGATGAACTGATCGATCGGCGTCAGCGACCAGCCTTGGTCGTCGACACGGGGGGCCTCGGGATTGGCCAAGGGCTGAAAGGCCCAAAACGCGCGGTCCTCGTCAGTGATTTTCTCTTTGGGTCGCGTGGCGACGGGCTGCTCTTGGGTCGCACCGGGCCAAGGGGCGCCAATCTCGACCCAGCGGGTCAAGGCCTTGACGTCCTTGTCTTCCAGCTTGCCGGTGGGCGGCATCTGATACGAGAACGGATCGTAGTGAATCGCCTCGATCATCAGGCTCTCGTCGGGCTTGCCCAACACGATCGATGGCCCGCTCTCGCCGCCAGCCAGCAGGGCCCCCAACGAGTCGACCCGCAGCTCGCCGCGTTGCCGCTCGGGCCCGTGGCAGCGATAGCAATGGTTCGCCAGGACGGGCCGGACGTGATTCTCGAAAAATTTGGCCTCGTCGGGCGTGGGCTCCCGCGGAACCAAATCCTCTCCGCGAACAATGGATGATAGGGCCGTTGCAAAAACGGCCACCACGACGAGACTCTGCGCGATCCTGAGCATCCGACCAACACGGGGTGGGGGGATACAATTTGAAGTTGCCGCTGAGGGATTCAGCCGCCTAACTCGAAGTCCGCCAAGCACTTCGGCGAAATTCACCCAACACTATGCCCCGGGCCGCTCCACACCAGCGGGTCCGAGGTCTCACCGCCACATAGCGGTGGTTAAACCATCAACACACGTTTATCGGTAACGATACCGGTTGTGGGGCATCGAATCAAGCAATTTGCCAGCCAAATTGCGCGCGACGAACACGCGATCCCCCCACAGTGGGCTGGTTCGGTCGGCACTCGCTGCACCGTTTTACACCCACCCACCGCCTGGCATCAATCCGCCGGGTGGTCTCCCGAGAGAAATCTCCATCCCAACCCCCATTCTAACAGAAAAGGGGTGCGGCCCATCGTGTGGGGAGGCCCTGCGAATTTCCCTGATTCGACGGAGTCTACTGGGATGGGGGTTCGACTTTGCTAATCTAATGCCTGGTCACATTCCCTCGCGTCGGCCCGATTCGGCGGGGGTTCGATGCGGGTTCGATCTCCACGCACTCTCGGGGAATACCTGATGGATCCCAACACCTCCCGTCGGGGATTTCTGACCGCCATGACGGCGGGCGCGGCCGCTGGTGGTCTGACCCGCTTGGGCGAAGCCCATGGCGATGAGGCCCCCGATGACCAGCCCAGCGGGTCGGTGTGGGCCAGTCCACCGGTGCTGCAAAATCCCACGCCCGACGGCATGACGGTGGCCTGGGCCGTACGGCGACCTTGTACCGGTTGGGTGGAGTATGGGCCGACGCCCGAATTGGGACGGCGGGCCCATGCCGATCGGAACGGCCTGGAACCGTTCAGCGACCGTTACCTGTCGGTGCGGCTCAGCGGATTGACGCCCGGCGAGCCGGTGTACTACCGCGTGGTGTCGGCGGCGATTCGCTTTCGGTCCGCGTATCGTATCGAGCGTGCGGAGCCGGAGGCCGGCCCGGTGTTGCAGTTTCGCACGCCGACCAGCGAGGGCGATACGGCTTCGTTTGCGGTGATCAATGACACGCACCAGAACACCGAGACGCTCGCGGCGTTGACCCGCCAACTGGCCGACGAGCCGGCGGACTACACCGTGTGGAATGGTGACATCTTCAACGATATCTACACCCACGATCAGGTCGTCCAGCAGGCCCTGGCCCCGGTAGGTGCCAAGTACGCCGCCGAGCGGCCCGTCTTGTTTGTGGTGGGCAACCACGATGTGCGTGGCCCCTTGGCCCGCGAATTGGAACAGGCTCTGACGCCTTGGACCACCACGCCGGGCGACACTCGGGTGTTTGCCGTTCGCCAGGGGCCGCTGGCCATGATTGGGCTCGACACTGGCGAGGACAAACCCGACCGGCACCCGGTGTTCGCCGGCCTCGCCCGCTTTGAACCCTATCGCGAGGCCCAGCGGGCGTGGTTGGCCGAGACGCTGGCCAGCCAGCCGGTGCGGTCGGCCCGCTTTGTGGTGGTGTTCTGTCATATCCCCCTGCGGGGATTGGCCGGGCAAAACGGCGGCGACACCCTGGAAGGTTATGCCGCCTACTGTCGCCAGGCTCAGCAGTTGTGGGCCCCGTTGTTGGCCGAACACGGCGTGCAACTTGTGATCAGTGGGCATACACATCGCTTCCGTTATCAAGAACCCAATGACGAGTTTCCCTTCCCGCAGCTTGTTGGCGGCGGTCCCCAGCCCGACCGGGCGACGTTGATTCGTGGGGCGATTCACGACGATCGCTTGCGGGTCTCGGCCACCGCCCTGGATGGCACTTCGCTTGGCCAATGGAGTTACGCGCCTCGCAGGGTGTGAGCGTGCCGCCAAGCCTCGGTGGGAGCGTCCCTATTCCCGGGCAAGCCGGACACACGCCCCGTGGGCCGAGCGACTCACCAGCGACACAGTTTGCCCGTTCGTCAAGGGTCACCGCGCGGGGACCTTCACGGCCACCGCCAATGCCGTGTGTCGTGATTCCTGGACCACCTCAGCGATGCTGATGGTTTGTTCATTGGTGCATGACAACGCGGCCGATTTGGTTAGACTTGGCAGCCGTTTGGCTGATGCCTGCCCTGCTTGTTGGAACGGCCTGTTGGCGGGATCGCGCCGCCCGAGGGCGGGTTCGGCTGGCATCTGCCGGCGAGTGCTGTTGCGGGGATCACCAGAAAGACCTTCACGGCGATCGGCGGGAAACAGGAACGTCCCATCCACGGTTTCAGGAAACTGAGCATGGCGGTTCGGCAATCCACGCGGCAGAAGCGCTCCTTCCACGAACGCCTGAGTCGGCTGACTTTGCATCAGGCCGAGCGCCTGCTGGGCGATAACGCGAAAGAGCAGTTTCGTGAAGGCCAGGAGTTTGTGATCGATCCCGAGGCGGACGTCTACCTGGGCAGCGATCTGATGCGGGTCCGCATTGCCGATCCTCTGCTGTCCGAGGGGCGGGCGAATGTCGTGTTCACACTGGCTTCGGGTCGGGGGCACGCCTTGACCTATGCCTGCGACCAGTGCGAGGAGCCCTGTGCGCACGCCGCCGCCGCGTTGAACTTTCTGCTGAATCACAAACTCATTCTGGGGCTGGCTTCGCCACCGGATGAGAGTGTGCCCTTGGAGCTGTTGACCAGCGAGGAGTTGGTCCAGCGGATGCTCGAAGAACGCCGGCAGCGGGCCGCCCAGGAGCGAATGACCGTTCGCGCCATTGAGCCGAGCCAACCCTGGGGCGAGTACGTGGTGACCAGCCATCACTCGGGCCGCAGCTATCGCGTGACATTGCATGGCGAGGAGCCCGGCCAGTCGCGGTGTACCTGTCCCGATTTCCGCACCAATCGGCTGGGCACCTGCAAGCATATTCTGCACGCTGTGGACAAGGTGCGCAAACGCTTTACCAAAAAGCAACTCGCGGTGCCCTTTCAACGCACATCGGTGGAGTTGCTGCTGGAGACGACCGAGCCGGTGGGCCTGCGGTTCGCGACGCCCGACAAGGTCTCGGCCGAGGTCGCCCGCGCGGTGGGGCCCTATACGCTGCGGACGTTGACCGATGCTCAGGAGGCCATGAAGCGGCTGCGACGGCTGCATCGCTGTGACGAGGATGTGCTGGTGGCCCCTGATGCCGAAGACTGGATCGAGCGGCAACTCATCCAGCAGCGGCTACGGGCCTTGGCCGACGAGGTCCGCGGCGATCCGGCTGGACACACGTTGCGAACGACGTTGTTGAATGCCGAACTGCTGCCTTATCAGATGGACGGCATCGCCTTTGCCGTGGGCGCGGGCCGGGCGATTCTGGCCGACGACATGGGGCTGGGAAAGACGATTCAAGGCATTGGCGTGGCCGAGTTGTTTGCCCGCGAGACCGGCATCCAGCGGGTGCTGGTGGTGTGCCCGGCGTCGCTGAAGAGTCAATGGCGCGACGAGATCCGTCGCTTCAGCAATCGCTCGGTTCAACTGATTGTTGGCAGCGGCGAGCAGCGGGCCGAGCAGTATCGCGGGAGCGAGTTCTTCACGATTTGCAATTATGAACAGGTGCTCCGCGATTTAACGGCCATCGAGAGTGTCCCCTGGGACCTGATCATTCTGGACGAGGGGCAGCGTATTAAGAACTGGGAGTCAAAAACCTCGCAGGTCATCCGTTCGCTGCGGAGTCCCTTTGCCCTGGTCCTGAGCGGCACGCCCTTGGAAAACCGCTTGGACGAGTTGTACACGGTCGTCAAGTTTGTGGACGAGTACCGCCTGGGACCGGCCTATGAGTTTTTTCATCGGCACCGGCTCGTGGACGACAATGGGCGTGTCCAGGGCTTTTGCCGGCTGGATGAAGTCCGCGAGAAACTACGGCCGATCTTGCTGCGACGAACCCGCAAGCAGGTTGTCAAGCAATTGCCCGAACGGACGACTTCGGTCATCAGTATCACCCCGACGCAAGAGCAGGTCGAACTCCATGGACCGCATTTGCAGCGGGTGATCCAGATCATTCGCGAGCCATTTCTTACGGAAATGGACCTGCTGATGTTAAGGAAGTCGTTGATAATGGCCCGCATGGCGGCCGACAGCACGGCCCTGGTCGACAAGCAGTTGCCGGGTTACAGCAGCAAGCTGGATCGCCTGGACGAATTGCTCCACGACCTGGCGGAACAACCCGACCGCAAGATCGTTCTGTTCAGCGAGTGGCGGAGCATGCTCGACCTGATCGAGCCGCTGTTCGCGCGGCATGGCCTGGACTTCGTGCGGCTGGACGGAAAGGTTCCGCAGAAAGAGCGGGGCCTGCTGGTCAAGCGGTTTCAGAGCGATCCCGAGTGCCGGGTCATCGCCATGACCAACGCCGGCAGCACGGGGCTCAACCTGCAGGCGGCCAACACCGTGATCAATGTCGACCTGCCCTGGAATCCCGCGATTCTGGAACAACGCATCGCCCGGGCCCATCGCATGGGACAACAGAACCCGGTGCATGTGTACTTGCTGGTGACGGCCGAGACCATCGAAGAACGGATGCTCGACACCCTGGCCATGAAGCAGGACCTGGCCCTGGCCGTGCTGGATGCCGACAGCGACGTGACCCAGGTCAACTTGCAGAGCGGTCTCGACGATTTGCGGCGGCGACTGGAAAAATTGCTGGGAGCGCCCGACGACGCCCCCATCG
>JBJHDE010000080.1:9354-12855 GCA_050486385.1 Planctomycetales bacterium
GCGCGCCCACTGGCCGAACAGGCCTTGCAGAGCGAACAGCGGCGGGCGCGGGTCTCGGCCGCTGGCGGGCAACTGCTGGGGGCGGCGCTCACGTTGGTGGGCGAATTAGTCGGCCAACAGCCCCAGACCGCGGTCGATGCCGCCACGGTCGAGCAGATTCAAGGCAACCTGCTGGAATCCATCGAGCGGGACGATGCCGGCCGGCCCCAGCTTCGCGTCACCCTGGCCGACGACACGGCCTTGGCCGATCTCGCCCGGAATCTGGCCCAGTTGCTGGTGGCTGGCAAGGGCCCCTGAGCCTCGCCACGGTGCAAGCCCACGGGACCACACACAGTGTCCCGCCAAGCATTGGGACTTGGCGGGGCACCGCGGGGGTCACTCGTCGGCGGGCGTCTCGCCTTCGGCGGCCGGCTCGGCTTCGGCGACTGGGGGTTCCTCGCTCTCGGGGCCGTCGATCTCGACGGTCAGCCAGTCGTGGATCACGCTGGGATCTTCGCCCGCGAAAAACTCCTTGAGCCCCAGCCCCAGCACGATTTCGCCGGGAAACTCCTGCCAGTCGGTCTCGCGGCCCAGCTTGAGGGACTCGTTGTCGCACAGGTGGGTCTTGGGGTACAGCGTGGGCAAGAACACCTCGCCCACGGCCTCGGTCATTTCCAGTCGGGCGGCCCGCCACAGCAGGTCGCGGGGCGTCTTGGGCGGGCTGAGGGCCAGCCGGAGGATCTGCTCAAGCGGCACCCAGAAGTACTCGCCGCGGGCAAACACCTCCAGCACCCCTGCCAGCAGGTCGTCGCCATCGCGAAAGCTCTCGTATTTGGTCTCGTTGATCGTCACGCCGACGACCGGGGTCGCCTCGAAGGCCTCGTGAATCAGCTTGGCGGCCTCGTCGGGCTGCTCCTGGCGATAGCGGCCCACGGCCTCAAGCCGCAGCCGCACGTGATCGGGTGGCGGCGCAAGAAACTGCGGGGCGGTCCCAAACGCAAAACACTTGCGACGCTTCCGCTCGGCGGCCAGGCAATCCAGGTAGCTTTGGCGGGTGGCTTCGAGTTCCACATCCTCAAACTTCAGCACATTGATGTGCTTGGCGGCCCGGTCCAGCTCGCCGGCATAGGCCAACAATTCGAACAGAAAGACCCGCTTGCCCCCGTCGGCCGGTGCCCGCTTGACCTCGGCAATCTGGGCGTCGATGGCCTCCTGGAGTTTGCCGGCCTGATACAGCTCGCTGGTCTTCATTTTCTGCCTCAAAGTGCAAGGGACGCGGGGAGTTGGCAGAAGCCACCGGCAGCATAGCCTCCACCCGCCGCGGAGGGAACACAATCGGCCCGCGGAGATTGGTTGGCGGCCGAACCCTGACCGGTTTGACCCCTTGAAGTGGCCAAGTCGGGAATCGGGGAAAGGGCGAGGGAGGACGTGGAGTCCGCCACGACCTGGACCCCCGCCACACCTGAATAGCCGCCCCGTCTGGGTCAGCGTGCGACTCGCTCGTTTCGGGCGCAGACTCCGTCTCCAGGCTCGGCCCCAGGGGACACAATGGCCTTAGGCGGGCGAGTCTTGCGTTTTGGATACGGAAGGCGAAAGCTCGATGGAGTGATCCAGCAGGGCTTGCTCGATTGCAGGAAGAGCGAGTGCTTTCCGAATTTGGTCGACGGGGCCCGTTACGACGACCGCGCGGTTCAGTGTACCGCCATGCACCTCAAGCGACAGGTCCTTCAACGTTTGGAGGGTTTCGCCGTGGGCTTGAACGAGATGATCGCTTCTCCGCTTGATGAGTGCGCGCCGATAGTCAGCCGTTGTCGCATACGCGCTCGGCTTCAGGTCGGGCTCCTCGCAGGCTGTCCGCGGGTCAGACACGATCAAGATGACTCGGAGCATCTGGTTGGGTTCAGAGCTTTGCAAGACCTTGCTCAGGTCTAGATCAATCTTGGGCCTGATTGATTCGGAAATTTGAGCCATGGCGCAATTCTCTCCTCCACCTTACTAGTAGGGCTGGGCAGAAAGCCCAGCCGAGGAGCCATTCAACTCCGAATCCACCAATCGATTGAACTATGGGGGCTGTTCTAGAGGGTGCGGCTCAGGCACACCATTTCCCTGCTTCGGCTAGAAAGGATTGCCCTATTCATCATTCGTAGCAAAAAGCTGCGGTCAACCCCATCTCGTCCGGAGCTTCTCGATCAAAGAAAGGGGGGGCGTCTGTCCATCCCCCCAGGTTGCCCGCAATCCGATGCTTTCCAGTTTGGCGAGCCCTGTCGCAACTTGCTCCGCCATGGGCCTGTCCTGGTACTTGGTCGAGAGAAAGCTACCGTTGCCTGCAAAGGTTTACGAACAGGCCAAGAGGCACCAGGAAACTCAGGACGGCAAACACGTTGAACCGCGAAGACGCCACGAGCGCGAAGATGTCGTGCCCCCCACCTTCGCGCTCTTCGCGTCTTGGCGGTTGCTTCTCCTCATTCCAGCAGTCCATGCCGAATGGGTCGCGTGACTCGCCGCTGTGTGTCCAGCGGGCTTTGACAACACAGGTCAAACCGTCTGATTTCCGCACTGACCGCAGACTTGCGGAGGGACCGATAGGTACGGTCGGCGATTCCCGGCCTGTCAGGTGGATTCCGTCGTGCTCAACGATCCCTGAGTGCTCGCAGGCTTCACTTGGATGAGGCCGCATCCCTGGCGGTCGATGGGCTGGCCCAGGTCCTCGCACGCTTCGAGCAGTTCCTCTCGAAGATCAAGCACAGTCATGTCTGAAGCAGCATGGCGTTCAAGCAACAAGGCCGCGACGCCGGAAACAATCGGTGTTGCCATGGAGGTGCCATCCCAGGCCTCATACCCGCCAGTCATGACACAGGAATAGACGTCTACCCCCGGTCCGACCAAGTTAGGGACGGAATACTGATGTCGATCAGGCGAGATGATGGTCCCACCTCCACTGAACGACGCGACTCCCTTCTTGCGATCGACGGCTCCGACCGAAAGCACCTGTGTGTAGTTGCCCGGGCTGCGTGTTTGGTTGCGGCCTTCATTGCCAACGGCGACCACCGGTAGGACGCCGACTAGCAACAATTCTTCGACAATAGCGTGCATGCCATCCAGGTAGCCAGGGATCCCGGCCGAGACGTTGACGATTTGAACTTCAGGTTGATTTGCTGCCCATTCCAAAGCCAGGACAAAGTCGGAGAGGTTCCCTCGGCCGTTGGGAATCATGACCCCGCTAACAACGGTTGCTTCCGGAGCCACTCCCACCTGGCGGCCGCAAATCAATCCTGCCACATGCGTGCCGTGACCCTGCGTGTCGCGAGGCGAGGGTTCAGGCAGGCTTGTCCAGCGATCTACATCGAAAGTTACTCCCTGAGCGACCCGTCCCTGAATCTCTGGGTGATCCGCCTGTACGCCGGTATCCAAGACGGCGACGGTCAGGGCCAGCGCGCACTTCTGGGTAAGTTGGGTAGCCTAGGGGGCTTGCGCTCTCGCCTCGCGCTGGTAATAATGGATGCACAAGGTTTCCGGATCCCG
>JBJHDE010000081.1:0-12773 GCA_050486385.1 Planctomycetales bacterium
GTCGCGATCAATCGTCACCACGACCAAGGGCGTTTCATCGTCCACACCGACGATTTCGGCTGCGGCGTTCCTGAGCGTGCCGTATTCGCTGGCGACACTGGCCCCGATCGCTCGAAGCTCGTGACGTAAAGGTGCCAACAGGCGCTGATCACTCCCAACCAGCACAACATTCAGTGGAAACATGGCTCGCGACCCGCATTGAGTTGAGTGAGCCCACACATCGCCCAACGGAAACCAGCACCCGAGACGAGGACCCCAGCCAACAGAATGTTGACGCCGAATGGGAGATAGGAGTCGGGGGCGATAGGAACGGCTCCTTCTTTGCGAACGCCGTGCCACGGTTGGCCCCAGGGGTGCCGTGACCCTATTTTGACGGAATCACCCACCAACACCAGTGAAAAGCCCTCGGAAATCCCGCATACACCAATAAAGTATTTCCCTGAGGCCAAGGTTAAGGTATCGTCCAAGTGAACAGGACTCACGCCGATGTGAGCAGCGCCGCTGTGGGGCGGCCCTGCGTGGCCCATCAACGGTATGGTTTGGCGAGGGGTAAGTTCTCCATTTGTCCCTCGTGAGTGGGTTTGCCGTTGGCCTGGAACGGGAAATGCCGCTTATCTGGCACGGAGTTTGCCCATAGACCCCATCCGATGGCTATAAGTCGATCCCTCACGATCGGCAGCCTCATCCAGGACTCCGCGAGCAACAGGAAATTGCTTCATGACCGCCTCCAGCACGACCGAACTGGTCACGGCCGAACTCTTGAGCGACCTCGATCAGGCCATTCTGCGGGAAAAAGACGAAGAGGTGCTTGAGCTGATGCACGACTTTCTTCGCATGTTTCCCCACCGGATTGATCAGACCCTGGCCGCCTACGAGGCCGGCAACGCCGACGAGCTGGAACGCCGCGTCCACCAGCTCAAGGGTTCGACGGGGCTGTACGGGTTTCGCAAGATCTCGGAGGTCTTGGAGGCCATGGAGGTGCAGCTTCGACGGGGCGGCCTGCAAGACAGCCTGAAGCTGCCGGTTCGCATCTTGGCCGGGCTGGCACGGAGCCTCCGTGACGAACCACCCGAAAATCGGGCGATGGCCCAACCGGCCGATTGCTCGTCGTCCTAAGTCGCCCGATGCGGCCGATCGGACCCCGAAGGCCCGATCCCGCCGGCAATCCACCCGAGGCGTGGTTTGCCAAGTCCGCCCTCGGGGTGCATGATACAGGGGTCGCGTCCCGCCAAGCCGTCGCTTGGCCGGGCGATTTCCGTCCCTGGGCCCATGACGGCGAGGCGGCCCTTCATGCGATCGGGTTCTGCACCCACTCCTGACGCCCGGCAGGCGATTCAAGACATTTGCGATGCCTTCGACGCCGCCTGGCAGGCCGCTGACGAGACCACGCCGTCGCTCGAACGATTCCTCGATCGGGGAGCCCCCGAGTATCGCCCCACGCTGTTGCGGGCGCTATTGCTCATCGATAACGGCTGGCGACGTCGTTCGGGTCGGCCCGACGCCTTGGATGTCCATCTGTGCCGCTTTCCTGAGTTGGAATCGGTGGTCCGCGGGGTCCTGGCCGAGACCCAGACCGTGGTGCATGCCTCGCACGAGGCGACACGGGTCGAAGCCGAACCGCACGAGGATTACGAAACCCAACTGCCGGGTCGCACGCTGGGGATCTACGAGGTCCGCCGGATGCTGGGCCGCGGAGCGATGGGCTCGGTCTTTTTGGGGTGGAATCCCCGCCTGCAACGCTATGCGGCCCTCAAGGTGCTGCACCAGCGGTTGTCGGAGCGGACGCAAACGCCGCTGGAGCTGTTTATCAGCGAGGCCCGCACCGCCGCGCGGCTGTCGCATCCGTTCATTGTGACCGTCCACGCCCTGGACGAGCAGCAGGGCGTGCATTTCATTGCCCTGGAGTACGTCGAGGCCGGTTCGCTCCGAGACCTGATGCACCAGCATGGCCCCTTGCCCGAGGACGAGGTCGCCCAGTGGATGCTGCAAACCGCGCAGGCCCTGGAACACGCCCATCGCAACGGTGTGCTGCATCGCGACATCAAGCCGGCCAACATCTTGGTTTGCGCGAACGGCCGGGCCAAGCTGGCCGACTTTGGCCTCTCGACCGTGGCGGCCAACAACCCGGAGTCTCCGGAGGTCGATCAGCAGCGCCGCTTCGTGGGAACGCCCCTGTACTTGGCGCCCGAGGTGTTCTGGGGGCACAGCGGGCACACGCAGGCCAGCGACATCTACGCCTTGGGGGCGACCTGGTACTGCTTGCTGACGGGCCAAGCGCCCTACCCGGCCAAGACCCTGATCGAACTCCGCGAGCAGGTTGGCCAACGCGAGATCGTCCCCATCGAGCAGCTTCGCCCTGGCATCCACCCCGAAGCGGCTCGGCTGATTCATGTGATGCTGTCGACCGAACCCGAACTCCGGCCGCGGGCCACGGTCGACCTGATGATGCAGCTTGACGAGATCGCCCGCAGCTTTCGTCCCCTGCATGAGATTGTCCGCGTGGCCATGGAGGGCGAGCCGGTGGCCTGGGAGTATCACGATCACGAGTTTGCCTTCCATGTGCGGCTGGACAACGGCCGCGGACAAACCGTGTTTGCCACCGTCAACGAATACTACGGGCAAGAGTTTGTCTGCTTCTTTTCGCCCTGTGCCCCGCCCACGCCCCAGCGGCTGGAAGAGGCCATGCGGATGAATGCCACCTTGCCGCTGGGGGCGCTCAGTCTTCGCGAGTGGCACGGCAAGCCCTATCTGGTGATGGGGCACAACCAGCCGCGGGCGTCGCTCGATCCCAGCGAGGTGCGGTCGACGGTCCGCTACCTGGCCCAATGGGCCGACCAGGTGGAACTCCGCGCCAGCGGACTGGATCACCACTGACGCCACCCGCCCAACTGGCATTGCCGCGGCCCCGGTGTTACACAAGACCCTGCTGGGGCACTTGTCACATCCTCGCGGTGCGGAGTAGGGCCATGACCCGAGTGTTTCTGTGTCTGGCGGCTTGTCTGTGGTGGGCCATTCCCGGACTGACTGCCGAACCCGCCCCGGGCCTGCAAGCTGGCGTGACGGTGGTCAACATCAATCCCCCGCAGTTGCCCGTGTTGGTCAATGGCGGCATGACCTCGCGGTCCAGCGATCGCGTGCTCGACAGTCTGCACGCTCGGGCGTTGGTGCTGGAACAAGCCGGCCAACGGGTGGCCATCTGCGTGGTAGATAGCTGTATGCTGCCCCGCGAACTGCTGGACGAAGCCAAGCAGCGGGTCGAGCAGACCAGCGGACTTGCGGTCGAGCGGATCATGATCAGCGCCACCCACACCCATTCGGCCCCGGCGGCCATGGGCTGTTTGGGGACCGATGCCGATCCGGCCTACGTCGAGTTTCTGCCGGGCATGATCGCCCGGGCGATTCTCGAAGCTGAGAAAAAGCTGGAACCCGCCCAGGTGGCCGTGACCACCACCGAAGTGCCCGAGCACGTGTTCTGCCGCCGCTGGCTGATGCAGCCGGGCACGGCCCAGACCAACCCCTTCGGTGGCACTCAAGACGACCGGGCCCAGATGAATCCCGGTTTCAACAACGCCAACAAAATTCGCCCGCTGGGCAAGCCCGACACGACGGTGACCATCCTGGCCGTGCAGACCCGGGCGGGCGATCCCTTGGCGGTGCTGGCCAATTACTCAACCCATTACGCGGGCGTTCGGCAGGCGGGTTTGTCGTCCGACTACTTCGGCGTGTTCTGTGAACTGCTCGAGAATCACTACGGCGAGAACAGCCCCCGCTTCCGCGCGATGATTTCCAATGGGACCAGCGGCGATGCGAATTGTCACGATTTCACGAAACCGCCCGAGCGGGTCGATCATCGCGAAGTCGCCCAGACCGTGGCTGATCGGACGATCGCCGCATTGAAAGACCTCGAGTATCGCAGCGACTTGCCCGTGGCCATGCTGGAGAAGCAGGTCACCTTCCGCATTCGCAAACCCACCGAAAACGAGGTGCGCGCCGCCCAGGACTATCTGGCCGAGCACCGACCCGAGGGCCTGCCGCGGAACGTGCCCGAAGTGTACGCCCGCGAGACCCTGTTGCTGGCCGAACGGCCCGCCGAGCGCGAGCTGCGATTGCAGGCGTTGCGGATTGGCCCGCTGGCGGTGACCGCCATTCCCTGCGAGGTGTACAGCAGCACGGGCCTGACGCTCAAGAAAGACAGCCCCTTCGCCGTGACCATGAACGTGAGTCTGGCCAACGGCGCCGATGGCTATTTGCCGCCGCCGGAGCAACATCCGCTGGGCGGATACACCACCTGGCGGGCTCGCACGAGTTGTTTGGAAGTCGAGGCCGAGCCCCGCATCCGCGCGGTGTTGCTCGAGTTGCTGAATGCACTGGCCGAAAACGAGTGAGATTCTCCCATGAACCGTGTACGCACCTCGCGATGGCTCGGCCGCGGTCACCTGACCTGGGCCGCAGTCCTGCTGGCTGGCACACTGGCCCGGGGCGACGAACCCGACAGTCCGCTTTCGCCCGAGGCAGCCCTTGCGGCCTTTGTGGTTGACGAGGGGCTGACCGTGGAGTTGGTCGCCAGCGAGCCCGCGGTCGTGGACCCGGTGGCCATGGCCTTTGACGAACGCGGCTGGCTGTGGGTCGCCGAAATGCGGGACTACCCCCACGGCCCCCGCGAGGGCGAACCCGGGCGGAGCCGAATTCGCGTGCTTCGCGACTCCCAGGGCGATGGCCAGTGGGACACCGCGACCACCTTTGCCGAGGGTCTGACCTTCATCACCGGTCTGCAACCCTGGCGGGGTGGCGTCATCGTGACCCTGGCCGGCACGGTGCAGTGGATGGCCGACACCACCGGCGATGGCCAGGCCGATACCGTGGAGGTGTGGTACGCGGGCTTCGCCGAGCAGAATTCTCAACTCCGGGCCAACGCACCGACCCTGGGGATTGACCAGCGGCTCTACATCGCCGGTGGTCTCCGCGGGGGCGAAGTCCGTGGCGTTGCCCCCGGCTGGCAACCCACCGAGGAGGCCATCAGTCTGCGGCAGCGCGACCTGCGGATTGACCTGCGGACCCGCGCCGCCGAGGCCGTGGTGGGCAACAGCCAATTCGGCTTGGCCTTCGATGCCTTTGGCAATCGCTTTGTGTGCGACAACCGCCATCCCGGGCGGCATGTCGTATTCGAAACCTCGACCCTGCACCGCAATCCCCACGGTACGCCGCCCGCCGCGGTGCATGATGTCTCGCCCGGCGGCGAGGGTTCGCATGTCAACCCGCTGAGCCGAGCGTGGACGACCAGCAACCTGCACGCCGGCCAGTTTACGGCCGCCTGCGGAGTGTGGATCTATGAAGGCCACGCCCTGCCCGCAGCCTATCGCGGCAACCTGCTGACCTGCGAACCAACCGGCAGCCTCGTGCAGCGGGCGATTGTCCAGCCCCAGGGGGGCACCTTCGTCGGCCACCGCGCTGCTGGCGAGAACGAGTTTCTCGCCTCGCCCGATGAATGGTTCCGACCGGTGTTTCTCACCGAAGGCCCCGACGGCTGCCTGTACGTCGTGGACATGTACCGAGCCGTGATCGAACATCCCGAGTGGATGCCGCGCGAGCTTCGCGAGCGGCCCGATCTGACCTGGGGCGATGACCGCGGGCGGATCTGGCGGATTCGTCCCGCCCAGGCCGATGCCACCGCTACGCCCGAGTTGCCCCGCCGCGACGAACCCAAGCAACTCGTCGCCCTGCTGGCTCACCCCAATGCCTGGCAACGGCGGACCGCCGCCCGCTTACTGTTGGAAGAATCGCCCGCCGGCGCTGGTGAGAGGATCTCCGCCCTGCTGGCGGACAAGGATCTGCCGGCCGAGGGCCGGGCGTCGATGCTGGGCGTGTTGTCGGCGTTGGGGGCCCTGTCGGCGGATCACCTGACCAGGGCTCTGGCCGATGGCGATCCGCGGGTGCGGCGTCTGGCGTTGCGACTGGTCGAGGCGCAGCTCGACGAAGCCACCATCCGCCACGGCGTGCTGGCCGCCGCCAACGACGCCGACGCCGGAGTCCGCTTCCAGGCGGCCGTCGTTCTGGGACGGTTGCCGGCTGCCGACGACGTCGCCGATGCCTTGGCCAGCGTACTTAAGCGCGATGCCGCCGATCCCTACACACGGGCGGCCGTGCTGGCCAGCGATCCGGCCAACGCCGCGCCTTTGTTCCGCAAGCTGACGGACCCAGCCTTCACCCTGCCGGGCGAGGACACCAAGGCCTTGCGAACCGCCGTCCTGGCCCAACTCGGCGGCATCCTGGCTGCCGCGGGCGACGAGTCGGGGCTCCGCGAGGCCATCGCCTACGCCCAGCAAGGGCCCTTGGCCGAGCATGTGGCCTGGCTGGCCGGTGTCTCGCGGGGGCTGAGCAGTGGGCGGCAATCGTCGGAATCGTGGCAGGCGTTTTGGGCGGACCGCCGCGAGTCGCTGCTTGACCTGGCCGAGCTTCGCTCGGCCGATCCCGACGCCCGACGGCACGCCTTGGCGATCCTGCGGGACTTGGGCCCCGGCGAGGCCACCGACCGCCTGGTCCGCCTGGCCATCGAGGCCCATGCCCCGAGTGTCCGCGTAGCGGCCGTGCAAGCCGTGCCTCGCAATCTGGAAACCGACGTCCTGGCCCGCTTGCTGGACCGTGTGCCACGCGAGACGCCCGAGGTCCGTGGAGCGATTCTCGATGTGGCCCTGGCCCGGCAGCCAAGCGTCGAGGCCTTGCTGCAAAGCGTCGAAGCCGGGCGATTGCGACCGGCCAACATCGACCCGCAGCGGACCCGACGCTTGTTGACCCACCGCGAGCCGGCGGTGCGGAAGCTGGCCGAGAAGGTGCTGGGCGGATCGTCCAGCCGACGCGAAGTGCTGGCCGAGTACGCCCCGATCGTCCGGCAGGGAGGCGATGCCCTGGCCGGTCGACTGGTCTTCCGCGAACGCTGCGCGGCCTGCCACCGCCTGGAGGGCCACGGTCACACGGTGGGCCCCGACATCAGCGATACACGCACCAAGACGCCCGACGAACTGCTGCAAGCCGTGCTCAATCCGAATGCGGCCGTCGACGGCAATTACCTGGGCTACACGTTGCTGACGCAGGATGGTCGCACGCTGACCGGGATTCTGGAATCCGAGACCCCAGCCGCGATCACCTTGCGTGGACAAGACGGAGGCCTTTGGACCGTCGCCCGCGACGACATCGACGAGTTTGAATCCAGCGGGCAATCCTTCATGCCCGAGGGCTTCGAGCGGACCATCCCGCCAGAGGACATGGCCAACCTGATTGACTATCTCAAGAACTGGCGCTATCTCGACGGACAAGTCCCCGGACTCGGCCCCCGCGATTGACGCGAAGACGCTTCGTCACAGCTTCGATGTCGGCAAGAGAGAACCCTGGGCTAACGCCCAAGGGCTGATGGGTTTTGGGGGCCATTGGCGATGAGCCATTGGCCGGCTCGCGTTGCCGTCGGTTTTTTTGCGAATGAGCAGGCCGTCGGTCAATCGATCTGGGTGGGCGGCAGCGATGGCCTGGACGGTTGCGGACTTGGCGAGGGCGAACTGGGGCGCGGAATCGGATTGCCGTCCTCGGTCTGGCACTTGACGCTACTGGAGAGGTTCATCACCCAGTTGGCGTTTTCGGAAAAGGGCTGCCAACCGGCGGGCATGCCGATCTCGTCGGTCTGCTCGCGAGCGGCCAGGTAGACGTCGAAGCTGTCGGACCACACCATAAACCGCAGGTACTGGGCCTTGGGGTTCATGGTCCGCACCAGTCGGGCGAAGTTCGACGCCCGACGTTGCACTTGTTCCAGGGGTTCGCCGACATTGGGGCGCGGTTCCAGGATGAGTTGCAGCCGCGATGAGGTCAGCCGCAACTGGCAGCGGAAGAAGCGATCGCCGATGTTGCGGCGGTTGAAGACCTCGACCAGGTCTTCGCAAGTCTTGACCGCGGGCGTGGCCAGCAGGGCCTCGGCCGCGCGGTTGGTGCCCCGACGCAAACTGTCCAGGTCGCACGGCAGCAGTCGTCCCCCGCGACACACGATATGAACGGCCTTGGCATCTTCGGGCGCGGGCCGAGGATCAGGCAGGGTCACAATCGCGGGCCCTTCGCTGGGGCCCTCCTCGGGCTTCTCTTCCAGCAGGGCCTTGATGCGGGCGATGTCGTCGTTGGCGGCCAGGATCTTGGCTTCCAGTTCTTCGACTTTCTTCTTTCGCTGTTCGAGCAGTTTCTTGAGTGCCTCGGGGTCGACCATCGCCTCGTCCATCTGCTCCAGGTCCGACTGGGCTTGCAGAATCCGTCGGTCGAGTTGGGCCAACTCCTGGTCGGCCTGGTTGGCCATAGGTTCGACATCCAACAGGTCGCGCTGCAACTCCTGGAGTCGCTGGTCGGCCTGGGCCATTTGCTGACGCCGTCGCTCCAGCTCTTCGGGATCGATGCTTTCGGGCACTTCGGGCGGTTCTTCCAGGCCTGCTGCCGAGGCAACAATCCGCTTAACGGCCTCGCCCACGCTTAACTGGGTGACGGCCAGCACAATCACCAGGATGCCCACGACATTGGTCATGGTATCGAGCAGCGAATCGAGGCTGCCTTCACTTTTCGATCGGCGGCGGCCCATGGTGCGTGACTCCTGGTGCGGTCGGTGCTCCGAGGAAGCATCCAGCGGTATTAGCTCGGATCAAACAAACTCAAGTCGATACGGCCCTGGCCCAGGACCGGTAGCTTGCCATTGGGAACCAGTTGTTCGCTGGCGGTCGATTGCGCCCGGCTGTAGGTGCCCACGGCATCGCCGCGCACCAGAAAGACGATACTGCCGCCGCGCTGCTGCTTGACCTTCTCAAAGACCTGGGCCAAGGGTTCGCTGGATGAAATATCGCCACTGCGGACCCGGAGCGGTTCGTCGCCGTGATAGACGACGATCTCGCCAGCGCGGCACTCGACGAACGTGGGCTTGAGATTCGTGCCCGACCCGCCCGGCCGAATCCGTGTCGTAGCTTCTTCGGTGGGGCGATCCAGCTTGGCCAGCTCTTCTTGCAGGGCCTTGACGTTGGCCAACAGCTCGGCCAATTCTTCTTCCAGTTCCTTGATGCGATCTCGCAGCCGGTTGGCCTCGGCCAGCAGCTTGTTGTCGCGTTCTTGGCCGGCGATGGATTCTTCCTGCTTGGCCTCAATTTCGCGCAGCTCCCGCCGCGCGCGATCCAACTGCTTGAGCACGTTCTGGGCCGCGCGGAGGCCCCGCTCGTGCAACTCGGCGCTGCGTTCCAGGCGTTCGGTCGACCGCTCCAACTGCTCGGCTTGCTCCAGCCGCTCAAGGGCCTCGGCCCGTTGCCGGGCGAGTTCCTCCTGTCGCTTGGCCAGCCGCTCTTCGAGATCGGCCACCGCTTGGGGATCGACCTGGCTGATGGCCAGGGCCGAAATCAACAGTGTCAGCACCCCGATCACACAGGCCAGGATGCTGAGAAACGGAAACAGCGAAACGGCTTCTTGTTCGGTACGACGTCGGCCCATGGTTCAGCCCTCACTTCCCGTTACGACGCCCGAGACCAAATCCGAACCAACCGGCGCGTTGGGGTGGAATTTGCTGGATGGTGACCTGCCGCTCGCCCAGTTGTTCCAGCACGCTGTTCAGGGCCATCAGCCCCTGCTGCAACCCGACGATGGTCGTGTTCCACGATTGGCCACACGCGGCCATCTGCTGCTGAAACTCCTGCTGCACGGCCAGCGATTGTTCGCGGGCGTGTGCCAACTCGCGGCGGTAGTCGTCGAGTTGCTGTGCCTGCAACTGCCCCACCTGGGCCTGCATTCCCGCCAGGGCCTCGGTCGTGCGATCGACCAGGGCCTGCAATTCCTGCTGCCGGGTGGCGGCGCCGTCGCCCAGCTCTTTCAAACCCTTGGCGGTCCGGTCGACCAGGCGATCGGCCACCGTGTCGATCTTCTTGCTCCAGGTCTCCAGCTCGGCGTGGTGCGGAGCCAAAGCGGCATGAATCGCCTTCCGCAAGGCCTCGCCACTGGGGAGCTGATCCTCGCGGTGGTTCACGCCGCCGTCGTTCAGCCGCTTGAGCAGGTTCTCGTTGCAGTATTCGTCGACCCAGTTCAGCAGATCCTCTTCGGACTTTTGCAGGCTGCTGGCCGGAAACATGACCAGCAGGCTCATGACCAGGGCGATCAACGTGGTGTCAAACGCCACGGCCAGGCCGCCGGTGACGCTGTTGAGGCTCTCTTTGAGGACTTCAATGTCCTGGGCGTCGGTCAGGCTGCCAGCGAACCCGCCCACGGCATCGCTAATGCCCAACACGGTGCCGATGAACCCGAGAATCGGAATCGCCCAGATGAACACCTTCACGGTGCGATAGCTGCTCTCGACCGAGTTGTTGTCGATCTCCGACTGGCTGGCCAGCATGGTGGCCACTTCGGTGTTGTTGCGGCGGACGGCGAAGTGCTCCAGCCCCCGCAGCACCCGGGTGACCAGAAAGCTGCGGCCGGCCCGGGCGGGAAGCTGACGGATATGGCCGATGAACGAGTCGACGTTTCTGGGATTGATCTCGTCGCCGGTTTCGTTGGGCAGCAAGTCGTACAGCATCGAGTCCTTCTGCCGCCAGACCTGCCGGCTTTTCATCGCCAGGATCGTAAAGCTCCAGCCGGTCAGAAACACCAACACGAAGGGCACCCAGCCACGGGCCAAGAACAGGTCGCCCAGATAAGTTCCGGCCAGCGGGATCATCGCCGCATAGAAGATAGCCGCGACGACCGCCCCCAACACACCGCTGCTGAACAGCGGCACATTGCTGCCCGAGTTCGAGACTTGCAGACTGGGCTGCGGCGGAGGGGCCACTGAGGTGTCGCCGCCGCTGGGTAGGGTACTGGCCGCGCCGCTGGCCGCCGGGGCCGAGGTCGACGCGGGACCATCAACCCGAATCTGCGGCAACTGGGTGCTCGACTCCTCGCGGGGTGGCTCAGGAACCTGATTCGTTGCCTGACAGTAGGGGCAGCGAACCCGCCGACCGGCGTGCTCCTGCCGAACCTTGATCTTCTTCTCGCACTTCTGGCAACGAAAACTGAAATACATCGGTAGGCGGACTCTCACGAGTCAGGGAGAACAATGCAGCCCCGGAAACGGCCAGATTTCCTTCCAGGATAGCCGAATGGCCTGCGGCTTGCCACTCACCCGTGGCGGTCGACCGACCCCTGGGCCTCGCCCAGCCCACGGGCGGCGGTCTCCAGCAGATAGACCACGCCCAGTAGGCTGGCCACACCGACCATGACCAATCCCGCTGCCCAGTACGAGGAGACCTCCAACAGCACCAGCCCCGCCAGTCCGGTGGCGAAGGTAATCAGGTGGATGGTCGCCACCGCCCGCGGTCGGCTCATTCCCAACTCGACCAACCGATGCGAAAAGTGGTTGCGATCCGCATGAAACGGGCTGCGGCCCTGGAGCAAGCGGATTGCCACCACGGTACACAGGTCATACAGGGGCACGGCCAAAACACACAGCGGCAGCAGGACGGTGAACGGCGGCAAGCTGCCATCGGCGGCCGAGTAGGTGCCCAACACCGTACCCACGGCCAACCAAAACCCCACGAAGTAGCTGCCGGCATCGCCCAGAAACAACCTGGCGGGGGGGCGATTGTGGACCAGAAACCCCAGCAGGCCGCCGACCAGCACGAACAGGAAGCCAGCGACGAACCACTGCGGCGTACCGGCCGGCTGGTTGGGCACCAGCAGCACGGCCGTTCCCAACAGGGCCGCGGCAATCGCGGCGGTGCCGCCGCTGAGGGCGTCCATGTTATCCAGCATGTTGAAGGCGTTTAGCACGCCGACAATCCAGACCACGGTCAGCGTGGCCGTGAACCAGGGCACATCGAAAAACAGCGTCAACTGGACACCCTGACTGACCACCAGAGCGGCCATCGCCGTCTGAACGGCCAGGCGGATCCGCCAGTCGACCGGCCATAAGTCGTCGACCAGCCCCAACAGCATCACGCCGGAACTCGCCAACACGATGAGCCACAGCAGGCCGCTCTTGCTCCAGGCTCCAGGCAAGTGGGCCGCAATCCACTCGGGCAAGCCCAGCAGGCCGATGAGTTCGGGCCATGTCAGCAACACCGCCAGCACAATCTGCCCCACGCCAAGCGGCCCGACCACGCTCAACCAGATCGCCAGTCCGCCGCCCAAGGGGGTCGTGTGGGCATGGGTCTTGTGTCCGCCGGGACGGTCGACCAGGCCCACGCGAGGCGCGAGCCCACGGACCAGCCAACCGGCGATGTAGGCCACCAGCCCGCTGACCGCGAGGGTCACAAGCAAAAACACCGCGATGGCGTTGGGAGCCAGCATGCCGCAAGACCCAGGGACAGAACAATCTTCACGCACCGCGCTGGTTCGTCCCACGGCACGGGCTGGCGAGGGCCGAGCCGGGCCGGGGGCGACGCAAAGCAGGCTCCCCGGGGGAATCGCCCCGAGAAGCCTGCCAGATGACCCGAGGTTGGATCAAGCCGCCGGTGTCAGCCGCCTTCGCCGGACTTGTTGGCGTCGGCCCCTTCGCCGGTGCCGCTGGCGGCGACGGCGGGTTCGGGCTCCTCTTGCTTGATGGAACCCACAAACTTGAGGTGCTTCTGCTCGCCGGCCTGATCGACATCCACCGTGATGTGGTTCTGACCGTCGAAGGCGCCGCGGAGCAATTCTTCGCTGAGCGGGTCTTCAATGAAATGCTCAATCGCCCGACGCAGCGGGCGGGCGCCAAACTCCAGGTTCGAGCCCTTGCGAATCAGGTGCGTCTTGGCCTCGTCGGTCAT
>JBJHDE010000082.1:0-12703 GCA_050486385.1 Planctomycetales bacterium
GAAGTCAATGAGAAGTTTGGCTGGAGCGCCACCGTACACGAGGCGGCCGCGGTTCGGCTGTTGCCACGTTGGGGTGGTTCACCAGGCGCGGCGGCCAAGTACCTGGAAAAAGCGCTGGCACGACTCTACGACCAGGAGTTTGCCGATATTCTTTACATGCGCGTAGCCGTGGAACTCAGCAACCTGATGGGTCGTGAGGAGCTTTTCCTCTCGGAAAACCTGGATCCGGAGCGCATCGACCGGGGTTACCAACAGCTTGCCAAGCGTTGGCCCGAACATCCGCGGGTGGTTCACTTGGGGCTGCGTGCGGCGATGCTCACCGGCAATCAACCCCAGGCGCTACAAAGTGCGACCATGATCCGGGAGCGCGGACTGCCCTGGTACTGGGGACCGTACCGGCATGCCGATGAGATGATCATCATGCTCATGCCATGGATCGGTCTGCCGCCGTAGTTCGCTTCGATGGGCAGCACCACGGCCGACTCAATCTGCGCTGCGACGAGCGGCGGTCGAGCGGGTCAGATCGGTGGGCAGATGGGTCCGGCAGAAGCCCCAGGCATTGAGAAACTCTTCGCAACGCGGGCAGGGCGAACGGGCGGGCCGCGTGATCAGGGCCCAGTCGGCGGCCAGAGACACCCGACGCAGCACGTTCCGCAGCGCGGGGTCGTGGGCGGCCAGCCGGCTTTGCAGGTCGATCAGGCCCTGGCAGGTCTCGAGGCTCAGCATGTGGTCCTGGCAATCGGCCTGCCGTTGCCACAACTCCATGACCTCGCTTTGCCGATTGGCCGGCACTTCCTTGGTCAGCATCGTCTGGCGGAACTCTTCAAGCTGCTTCTTGCTGGCTTCCGCCCGCTCTTCCGGCGGCAGCGAGCTGATGTGCCAGCGACCAGCCTCCCAGGTGTCGATCATGCGACAGCACACCGGATCGTTGTTCAGTGTGCGACGCAACTGACGATAAATCGTGTAGCGGCGGATCCGCGTGGAGAGGAACTCGATGACGTCGGGCAGATGATTGTCGTTGAGCGCCCGCTCAACCAGCAGCCGGTCGGTCGCGCGGAGTGCGGCCAGGGCCTGCCCGCGGAGTTCGTCGTGGCCGACCAAAAACTCGTCGGAGCCCACCGTCTTGCGGATGTGGGCCCAGAACAGCCGGCTCTCGTCGGCGGCGGTCCAGATGTCTTCGGGCGAGACGGTCACACCAAACTGGGTGGTCGTCTCGATTTGGGCCTCGGAGTTTCGGGCCGCCAGGGCCACCAATCCAAGCACGGCCGCCAAGATCACACGCTTCATCAGTTTCCTCACCATCAGAGCCAGCGGGCCGCGGGGCTCGGGGCGGAACCCTGGGCGGAAACGCGATCCACGAGGACTCGCCATGCCCACAGCAGCGGCCTGCCTCGTGTGATTTCGGCCCGTCCAGGGGTCCATCGCCAGCCCGATTGTCAAGAATCGGTCAAGAATACATGGAGAAGAACTCGGCAATCGCCGCAACCACCTGCTGCTGCTCATCGGCGGTCAGCTCGGGGAAGATGGGCAAGGCCAGCACTTCTTCGGTCGCCCGCATCGTCTCGGGCATCAGCCGCGTGGCGTCGGGCAGGTTGGCGAAACAGTCCTGCAAATGCAGCGGAATCGGGTAATAGATTTCGCTGCCGATGCCACGATCGTTGAGAAACGACCGCAAACGATCGCGTCGGCCCGCCCCGCTGACGCGGATGACGTACTGGTTCCACACGTGGCGGCGCTGCCAGGCGGTCTGGGGAAGCTGCAGCTTGTCGGTCAGCCCAGCCTCGGCAAACAGCTTGGCGTAGCGTTCCGCGTTTTCGGTGCGGGCGGCGGTCCAGGCGTCCAGGTGCGGCAGCTTGCATCGCAGTACGGCGGCCTGCAACGAGGCCAGCCGGCTGTTCACACCCACCACCCGGTGGTGATAGCGGGGTTTCATCCCATGCACCCGCAGCAGCCGCAGCCGCTCGGCGGCCTCGTCGTCGCGGGTGACCAGCATGCCCCCGTCGCCAAAGCAGCCGAGGTTCTTGGTCGGATAGAAGCTCAGGCAGCCGATGTGCCCCATCGATCCGGCCCGTTGGCCGTGGTACTCGGCACCAATCGATTGGGCGGCGTCTTCAATGACCACCAGGTTGTGTTCTCTTGCGATCTGCAAAATGGGGCCCATCTCGCAGCATTGCCCGTACAGGTGGACGGGGATGATGGCCTTGGTCCGCGGGGTGATCGCCTGGCGGACACATTCGGGATCGAGCCCGTAGGTGCGGGGTTCGATATCGGCGAACACCGGCCGGGCACCGGCCTGCCACACGCTGCCGGCGGTGGCAAAAAAGGTGAAGCTGGGGACGATGACTTCGTCGCCTTGGCCAATGCCATAGGCCAGCAAGGCCAATAGCAGGGCATCGCTGCCCGAGGCACAGCCAATCGCCTCCGAAGCGCCACAGTAGTCGGCCAGGGCCTCCTCGAGGACCGTGACATCGGGCCCCAAAATGAACTGTCCAGACTGGCACACACGATCAAGCGCCGCGCGAATTTCTGGTTCCAGGGGACCGTTCTGCCGCTGCAAATCCAGCAAGGGCACGGGACGGCTGACACGAGGAACGGGTTGCGGTACCGCACTCATGAGGCGACTCCTTCGCACTCTGCCGACCATTGGGCCGGCTTCCCGCCGACAGGACGGACACCCCGCCAAGCGGCCCACGGGCCAAACACCCCCGCGCGACCTTTGACAGAACATCCGCGACAATCGCGGGAAGGTAGCCGGCATCGCCGACGGGCGTCAACGTCAATTGGGCGACTTCTGCCCCATGTGACGGGGGGCTTGGGGTCCAAGTCGTGGCGAAGCCACGAGAGGCCGATCGCTGCGACAGGAAGCCGTTGGGGGTGCGGAACGAGGAAGCTCACGCGGAGGCGCGGAGACACGGAGGAGGAGAGGAGGAGATTCGGAGATTCGGAGATTCGGAGATTCGGAGGCCACTGGTGAGACAGAATACCATAAGGAATAGTCATCGGGCCACTCTCGGGTAGAGCGACAGGTTAGATGCTTTTCGCGTCGATCGCCGCAATAAACTGCTGCCATTTCCGCTCCCATTCGACCCCCTCTGGCGCGGGCGCATTGACAAACTCAAGCAGGTCAGACAAGTAGCGGAATCCACAGAACTCGGCAGCCTCTTGCATTTCCTCTTCCGAGGCTTCTGACTCCCAGATGCTGTTCAGGAGACTCGCCAAAAGCCCTTGCGAAGTTAGGGATATCCTTATCATATCGGGATTGTCGTGCCATCCCGTCCCGAAGGAGATCTTGGTCTCAGATAGCAGCAGCAGCGTTTGATCCGAGTTCGTCGACCACAGCGGGTAGGCAACGGATACGTCATCGGGAACGTAGCACGTCCAACTTCCCTCGACGTCCTCACACCAATACCGGAAGAGATCTGGACGCTCTTTGGCAAAAACAAAGTTCACAAACGTTTGGTCGAGCCGCAGCTCCGACGCAATGTCCGGTGTGAAGAGTTTTACTTTCGGATGGTTGAAGTCGTGCATATGATATCTGATGCTTAAGCATCTAAAGGCCTACCGTTGCCTGCAAAGGTTTACGAACTAGCCAAGAGGCACAGTGAGACTCAGAACGGGACACAGGTTGAACCGCGAAGACGCCAAGATCGCGAAGACGACCTGCCCCACCTTCGCGCACTTCGCGTCTTGGCGGTTGGATCTCCTGATTCGGGCAGCCCATGCCGAAATGGGTCGCGTGATGCGGGGCGGTTTGTCCAGCCATCTGATCTCCACACTGTTCGAAGACTTGCGCGGGGATCAGTAGCTTTCATCTCGGGGGTTGATAGCCTGCGGGCGCGAACACACGCGCGATAGGAGTTGCCCCCTCAAACCAGCACTCGTACCAATCATAGAATTCTGTGTAGTAGCGGCCATTGTCTTCCGCCCATAGGGGATTGCGTTCCTGTCCCGCGAGTTCGTAGAACTCACCGACCAGCCCGGCAAGACTCTCGAATCGAGCCGCCTTGGCGGTCAGGCGGCTAGTGCCGATAACTGGACGCAGAAATTCTACCACAAACATCAGCCTACTTCCGCTCGCCGAAGTTGGTTATCCAATGACCATCGCGTTACCTGTTGGTCGCCAGCCTGTCAGCCGAACGCGCAGTCGCTCGATTGCGGTACGGACAATGGTAACGATCTGTTGCTCGCATTTCACGCAGTTTTCCGCGTGATCGGATAATTCTGCCTAGCGCTCATCGGGATCGCGAGCCAGTCTGTCCGCTGGGCCGCGAACACGGCGTCCGCCTCGGTTCAGAGCATGGGGGCCAATCATCGTGGTCCGAACGTCTTTGTGTGCCTGCGGTTGCTGCACGGTGCGAATGTCTTAACCGTTGGCCGGCAGGAGAGTCCAGAACGAACGCCGCTTGCCGCCCTTCTGTGCCATCGCAGAGTCCCCTTCCCAAGTTCGAAGTCGAAAGACTCTCAGTTAGTCTGATTCGGCGTCTGGAGGGTTGACCTGCTCGCGGTGCCCGTAGAACACGCGGGGAACCTCATACGGCAACTGAAGCTCCGACGGCCACGGCGGCTCGGACAGCTCCAGCGACCAGCCGAACCGGTAGGGTTGGGCGACGACGCTTTCCACGCCAGAGACCTCGCCCTGGGTCAGAACGAAGTCAATCTCTCGGACCCGCTTATCGTCGGGTGGGTTATACCCTTCGAAATGCCCGCGCGGTGGCGAGTCCGAATACGTGAGCCGGAGCCGCCCGGGTGACACAACTTTCCACTGGCAGTTGATCCGGGCGTAGATGGTCTGACCGTATCCGTAGATCAACTCGCCGGAACCGTCCTTTGACAACCAGAGGGATCGGAGGCTGGAGTAATCCCAGGGCGTCGCGCTCCAGACGCCGGGGTCGCCCGCGAGAACCGCCGTGTCGAAATCCAAGTCGCTCATCCGCGTCGCACCTCCCTCGCCTAACGACGGCAGTCACCGGGCCGCCGTCAAAATGTGTGATTTCAAAATCCGGGTGATTGCCCGGCCCGGTACACCGGCTGGTTCGGCTACTGATGGTTCCGCCGGGGTGCCCTTGCTTCACCATACAGCGTGCCACTGTTTGCTGGCAAGCGGTGCGAGATGCGGATCGATGTTGAGTAGTTGAGTCGAAGGGCAACCCTGCCAGGCAACGTGAGTCGATTCTACCGATGTCCGCGAAACTCCTCAAACGGAAGTAACATGGGCGGCACTGGCCGACTTTGTCACACACTGGTGGACAAGCCACCAGTGCCACAAATTACGTACGAAGCATTGCACTGGGATCAGCAATACGGCTGCCATCAAGCCGCGACACACGTGCGACTTCGCACCCGCAATGATTGACAAACCGACATTCACGAAGGCATTCTCGCTTGCGGAAAGAGCCTGATCAGTTTCAACCTCCTCAAGAAGCAGTTCTGTTAGCAGTTGCTTGGAACGGCACTGCTGGCACGAGGGTCGCTCGCGGTGTTGTGCGGGATTCAGTCGGTCTAGCCGAGGGTGGGAACAATGGAACCCCGCCAGGATGCACGCAACGGGCTCACTCGCCGATCCAAAGCTTCATGACAAGATGACCGCGTCGAACAACGTCTGGAATCAACGCGAAGCCGCATTGTTCGTAGAACGTGATCGCCCGCGCATTGTCGGGATGGACCATCAACACCAGCCAAGTCGGCTTCTGGGCGGCCTCACCCGACCATTCGCGAGCCATGCGCTGTCCCTCAGCAATCAGGTGGGCCATGAGTTGCCGCGAATATCTCCAGTCGCGATCGGGCGGTTGGCCTTGAAAGCGAGTATCGATCCCCAGCATAGGGATCAAGAGGATCGTCGTCCTCTCGCCCTCGGGTGGCGGCCATTTCCATTTCGTTTTACCAACCGAGCCAAATCCCACGACCTCTCCCTGCGCGGTTTCGAAAAGCCAGACCCGAGTGCCGAATCTCTTGATTGAGTCGAGCACATCCGAGCCACGAATCCATTCCGAAACGTGCCTGGACCACGATTCATCGCCACACGAAAAGCCGGTCAAGCGAGCCTGGTCGGCTTCGGTGAACTCCACCGCATAGAGTTGAAAAGGATGGTCCGACATTCGCGCGTCCCCTTATCGACGACGCGAGGGAAGCGACTTGGCTTCAACCTTAGGGCGATTGGGGGGCGCCGTCGCACCGAGTGCGCGTGCCTCTGCCTCTGTCATGACGTAGCCGTCTTCCTGAAAACTGGTGACCGCATCCAACAACTCGACCACATCGATGTCTGGCCACAAATCACAAGCCTGGACATTCAAGGCTTCCGCCATCTTCAAAATGGTCTTCTTCTGAGGACGACAATCGCGGTTCAGCATCTGAGAAATCGCTGGCTGCGAGACACCCACGCGGTTTGCCAGTTCCTGCTGGCTCACACGCTTCGCCTCCATCACCTCGCGCAGGCGCTCGGCAAATGTTGCCTGTTGCGTGTCCAGCTTCTCAATGTCACGAGCCAATAACAGGTTCTCGGCCGCCGAACCAGACACCGATGCCGCCAGGTCCAGCCCAGGCGCTTCTTGATCGTCGGCGTTCGGTAACAGTGCGTCGGCAATCGCCGTGAACGCTTGTTGACGGTCGGCAGGCGTTGTTGCCGAATCTTTGATCACAACAAGCTGTCTGGCCACAACCTGGTAATTGGCATCGCCGCTGTTCGCCAGCGCACCGAGAAACCGCTTTCTCATTGGCGCAGGCATCGCCTGCATCCAGTCGAGCAGGCAAGCGACGGAGTCCAACCGCTGGAGGGTTTGCGGATCATCAGGCAACAGTGTGTCGGCCATCCCCATCCTTACTGCAGGTCGCTCAAGGGTCATGCGTGGCGGGCGAATCGGTGCCCATTGGCAGTCCATATAATAAAAATATAACAGATTCTGCTCGGTGTCAACGTCCAGGCATGCTGGCGACCCACGGTTGATCGACGCAAAGTGATTCACATTGGGGGGTTGCGGAGCCTACGGTGTTGGACGTCCCGACCTGCTGGCTCGGCGATCCTGGCTTCCGGCCCGATGGAATAGTGGGATTTTGGGGCGAAGGATCGTGGACGACCGCCGCGCTTGCCTGATGGGTGAGGCAACTCGGGCTCTTTTCAGCAAATCTCACTTGAGGTCCAGCAGCATGGCTTCGGCGATGAGGCCGGGGCCAAAACCGAGGGCGACGCAGGGGCCGGAGCTGGGCCGCTGCGCGAGGCGTTCCAGAATGAAGGCCAGCGTGGGACTGCTCATATTGCCGTGATCGGCCAGCACGCTGAGCGAGGGAGCGAGGGCCTCGCTCGGCAGGTCGAGGGCCTCGGCCACGCTTGCCAGAATGCGGGGCCCCCCGGGATGCACCGCCCAGTGCCCAATCTCGGCCAGGCCCACACCGTGCTGGCCGAGCCACTGTTCGAGCCAGGGCTTCAGGCATTGGCCAATCAGATCGGGCACCCGCGGGGCCAGGGTCATCTCGTAGCCATGGTCGCCGATCGTCCAGGTCATGGCGTCTTGCGAATCGGGGAACAAGCAGCTTCCCGTGCCGCGGAGGGTCGCCGCACCGACGGCTGGCGGACCCGCCGAGACAATCATCGCCGCCGCCCCATCGGCAAACAGACTGTTGGCCACCAGCTTTTGCGGATCGTGGGCCCCGTAGGCCAGGTGTAGGGTGCATAACTCGACGGCACACACCAGCACCACCGCTTGGGGATGCCGGCTCACCAGGCCCTCGGCCACCCGCAGGCCATTGATCAGCCCATGGCAACCCATGAAGCCCACCTGCACCCGTTCGGTCGTGGGCCGCAAGCCGAGGTCGGCAATCAGGGCCACGTCGATCCCGGGGCTGAAAAAGCCGGTGCAGGTGACCGTGACCACATGGGTGATGGCCGCCGGCTCGACGTGCCCGTCGGTCAGGGCTTGCCGCGACGCCCGCTCGGCCAGCCGCGGGGCCTCGGTGGCAAAGCGTTGCATGCGGGTGGCGGTGGTGGGGCCGCGATCGGTTTCAGTGGCCGCCGGTGGATAAAAGCTGTGCCGCTTGGGGTGGCCTTCGGGTTGTTCCAGCAGCACGCTGCCACGTCGCACAATGCGGGCTTTGCGGAACAAGGCCGCCAACCGACGTGGAAAGGTCGAATCCGCCTGGGCGAAGGTGGACATCACCTCGGCGGCGTCGGTTTGGGCGATGTCGTAACTTGGCGCGGCAGTGGCCCAGCTACGAATGACAGAGGGCATGGGCCGAGGTTCTCGCGGACAACAGGCCGGTTGGCCCAAGGTGTGAAGACGGCAAACACCCGCTCCATTCGATCCAGGAACCAGCGGTCAATCGGGCTGATGCTGGGCGAAGTAGGCTCGCGACACCGGATGCAGCGGCAGCATGTGCCAGCGACTGGCCTCAATCGGGCTGAGCCGTCCTTCGAGCGGCTCCCCACTGTACAGAGCCTTGAGCGTTTGCTCGACCAGGATCGGCGGGGCATCATGACGCACCACCAACAGAGCGGGTGTCACGAGCACCGTCAAACCACTTTCGGGGGGGTGGGGTGAAGTCGGCCTCTCGTTGGCCGTCAGCCGATAGGTCCTCAGTCCGGGGCGGCTGAGGGCAAACTCGTTGGCATCGCCGGGTTCCAACAAGCGCAGCTCGCCGCTGCTCAGGGCCGCTTTGAGGCGTTGGTCGTCCAGGCTGACCACGACCAGGGCGCCAGCGACAGGGGAATCGCCATCCAGGGACTCGATGCCTTCCTCGACCGGGGTGAAATCCCGCTCAGGCTGCAAACCGTGATCCGCCAGCACCTCCAGGGCCAGGCCATACGAGCCCGAACCCGCTTGGCCGATGGCCACCCGCTGGCCGCGGAAATCGTCGATCTGCCGAACCTCCGCATCGCGGCGGGCGAGGATCCACAGGCATTCGTAATACAGCGGGGCCACCACCATGAGCTGGCCATTGTTCAGCAAGTCGGCTTGCACCAAGCCCAGCTCGGCCCGGCGGTTGACGAGCTTGTCGAGGTTTTCAACCGAGCCGGCCGTCGCCAGCACTTCGGTTTCGCAGCCGGCGGTGGCGGCCAATTGGGCGGCCAGATGCTCGCCCGCGTGTTGATAGGTGCCGCTGGTGCCGCCGGCGGCAATACGGACCACCGAGGGCATGCCCGGCGGCCACAGCATCCAGGCCAAAGCGATGGCAATCAGCGCGACGGGAAGCAGCAGCAAGGCGGTTTGCGTCCGGGTGTGCCACACGGTCACCCGGCCAGGACGCCGCCCCATGACGGCGGCCACCACGGGGATGTTGCGGACAAAACCCCATGCCCGACTTAAAGGCCCAGCCCGCCGGACCAGCACTTGCTCGCCCCGCAGGAATCGCTGGAGTTCCTCGGCCAAGTCAGCGGCCGACTGGTAACGCTCGGCGGGACTTTTCGCCAAACACTTCAGGCACACGGCCTCGAGCCTGGGGTCGATGTCCGGGCGGAACTCGCGAGGCGAGCGAACGTCCTCTTGCAGCACCTCGATCATGGTGTCGACGCTGGTCGCGGCACGAAACGGCGGCCGACCCGTGAGCAACTCGTACAAAATCGCCCCCAGCGCGTACACATCGCTGGGCGGCCCAATCGCGTCGTGACGGCCGGAGGCTTGCTCGGGCGGCATGTAGCTGGGGGTGCCCAGGGCCGCGCCGGTGGCGGTCAGCCCCTGATCTTCGCTGGTGACCTTGGCCAGGCCGAAGTCGGTGACGTGGGGGCGATCGTCTTCATCGAGCAGGATGTTGGCGGGCTTGAGGTCGCGATGCAGCACCCCCTGCGAGTGGGCGTACTCCACGGCCTCGGCAATTTGCGACACCATCCTCGCCGCAGCCGTCTGGGTCAGCCGCTGACCGACGATCCGCTCGGCCAGCGTGGGGCCGGTGATCAGGTCCATGGCAAAGTAGTGGTAGCCGTCGCACTGCCCGATCGAGTGGATTTTCACGATCAGGGGGTGTCGCAGTCGCCCCGCCGCGCGGGCTTCGCCATAAAAACGGGCGATGTCCACCTCGTTGGACAGTCGGCCCGATGCGATGACCTTGATGGCCACGACGCGGCCCAGATTGGTCTGCTGGGCCCGATAGACCACGCCCATGCCACCCCGGCCGATCTGCTCGAGGATCTCGAACTGGTCGAGCGACTTGCCTTCGAGTTGAATCGGCAGTCGGGGGGGAGCCACCTCGTCGGCCTCGATCTCGGCCGTGCCTCGTGGCCGCCGGACCGCGGTATCGTCCAGGGGATCAACCAAGACGCCACCGCCGTCGAACTCGACACCTTCGATCGCAAAGTCTTGTTCAGACGAGCCTTGCGTGACCTCGTCGCGGGACAATTCGGTGGTCTCGTCCTCGTCGGCATCCAGGTGCCCGGCTCGTTGCGCGGAGAGGGTCTCGTCGCAGTCGGCGGCAAAACGCTCCCCGGTCTCGCTGGGCGAGTCATCCGAAGAGCCGTTGCTGCGCGTAGGAGCCATGAGTGGGGGAAACCCCTGCCAAAGCGCTCGAACCACACCCACCGTGGGTGGACGGAGCCTTCCTATTGGATGATTCCCGAATCCCCCGGGCAACCGACAGTTCTGGGGGGGCGCCAAGACCCCGATTCTTGCGGGCAGTCAGATCGGCCGACCCAAGTGATGGTTCGTAAAGACTTGTCGTTTCTTGGATAAGGTTTCGTCCGCCGAATGGCGGAAACGTGATCCCCCAGGCCACTAAAAAGCGAGGCCCTGAATGGTTGAATGGTGGAAAACCGTTCGGGTTCCGAAGAATTTCGGATTCTGGTGGCTCCACCGATCTTGTTACTACATCTTCGGACCCAAGGCGGTTCGGGGGAAGTGCCCAAATCGGGCGATTCCGCCACAAGGCCCATTCTCTCTGGGGGTGGGGTGTTGGGGCCTCATGCTCGACGACACGGGTCGCGGCCGATAAGATTTGCCGGAACGTGGCCGGGGGGACCGGCTTCGAGGGCATCGTGGTTCGTGTTTTACTTGAGGCGTTGGACATGCTCGAGCGGAGACCGGTCTTTCCGCATGTGATTGAACTCAACATGCAGGCCGGGTATCGGATCGGCTGCAACTGCTACCTCGTGTACGACGAGGACCGTTGGCTGCTGATCGATATCGGCTTTGACGACTCGGTCGAAGAACTCATCGAGTTGATTCGGCAGATGGACTTTCCGCTGTCGCGATGCGCTGGAATCGTGGCGACCCATGCCGATGCCGACCACGTGCAGGGCCTGTCCCGGGCACGGAGCATGCTCAAGTGTCCGGCCATTGCTCACCGTTTGGCCGACGAGCCCCTGCGGACCGCCGACCCGGTGGTGACCTTCTCGGAGATTAAGGCCCAGAACATCAAGATCGAGATGCCGCAGGTCGAGGTGGACCGATTGGTCGACGATGGCGATACCATTCAGGTGGGCTCGCTGGAGTTGGAGGTCTGGCACACCCCCGGCCACTGCAACAATCAGTTGGCGTTGCGGCTGGGCGACTTGCTGTTCAGCGGGGACAACATTTTCCGCGACGGTTGCGTGGGGGCCATCGATGCCCACCACGGCAGCGACATTGCCGCGTTCATAAAGTCGCTGGAACGGATTCGCGACAGCGGCGCCACCTGGCTGCTGCCTTCGCACGGGCCGATCTTCCGCCGCGACGAGGTCTTGATCAATCGCACCATCGAGCGGCTGCAAGGCTATTTGCACATGGCCGACTTTGGCACCTGCGCCGCCACCTGGCCCCTGATGGACGAATGGGACCGCGAGCTTGCCGAAGGCAAGATGCCGCAGTGAGGCTTCACCGCGGTTGGTGAGTCGAGCCGGTTTGTTGGGATGCCTTCTGCTCCATGCAACAGCTTGGTAACGGCACGGGTGGCGCGGAGATTCGTCGAAGCGGCGCGCAGCAATCAGTCGGCGTTCCGGAACGTGTCAGCTCACGCGGAGACGCGGTGGGGGAACAGTGGAAATCGGGGGATCTTCCCGTTGCCTGCAAAGGTTTACGAACAAGCCTGGAGGCACTAGGAAACTCAGGACGGCAAACACGTTGAACCGCGAAGACGCCAAGAACGCGAAGCTGTCGTGCCCCACCTTTGCGCTCTTCGCGTCTTGGCGGTTTGTTCCTCCGGATTCCACCATTCGATGCCGCATGGGTCGCGTCACTCGAAGCGGTTTGAACAGTGGGCTTTGATAACTCAAGTCAAACCGTCTGATGTCTAACTGTTCGAAGACTTGCGCAGGGATCTGTGATTGTGGAGACACGGCCGCCCCCGATTCAACCGGCCAGTGTGTTTTTCGGTGTGAGCGCTCCCTAGATGTGTCTCCTCGGGCGACTTATCCGCCTACACGGCGCTGCGCAGCGTGGTGGCTCCGGCAATTTGACCGGCGTCGCGGAGCAGGCGGTGCCAGTGCCAGGGCGAACCGGGGGTGACTTGCCCCAGCACACGTCCCACACGGCTGCCGGTCAGATGCGGCAGGTTGGCGGGGGTCTGATCGAGGGCCAGCACGGCCAACATCCCGGCCGCGGCGGCCTCGACCACCGGCAGAGTCAAGCCGCGATCTTCAAAGCGGACCAGTTCGACGTCGGTCAGCTCGCGTTCCAACTGGTTTAGCAGCAGCCCATTGTGGGTCGCCCCTCCGGTGACATACACCTCGGGCGGCGGCATTCGCGGCGGAATCAACCGGCGGACCGCCTCGGCCGTCGACTGGGCGATCACGCGGGTGGTGGTACACAAT
>JBJHDE010000083.1:0-12696 GCA_050486385.1 Planctomycetales bacterium
GCCGAGACGCATATCCCCGAGTTGATCGTGTTGTTAGAACCGCTGGTTCCCGCGCCGCCACCATCCGACGAGGAGGATTCTTAATGGGCATTAAGCGGAAGTCCGTCGTCATTGACGGGCAGCGATTCGAATTTTCGATTACACCCCAGCAAATGGCAAACGCTGTTTCAAAGGTCGATGGATATTCCCTTGAGGAGAAGATTCAGCGTTTTGATGACGTCTTCGCTGCTCAGCCGGCCGTGCTTGGCGCGGCAGTCCAACTGCCATCGCATGGCGTCGACGTGAGAACCGCCGACCATGCATTTCATGTCCTGCTGGTGCTTTTTGAAGTTTTCTCGATGCACGTGCCGAACCTGCCCAAAATCGCACCCGAAACGGTTCATAAGGCATTTGGTGAAGTCACGTCGAGCCAGCGATTCTACGATGGTGAAACCGTCGCGGAAGCCAATCAGCCGCTGGTGATCTGGATGAAACGCTACAAGGAACAAGCCGTCTACGCTTTCGTGCTCTCCTATCTCACTTCGCAACTGAACAAGCCAACTCGTGAGCAAGAACTCGTGAGGACGTGTTGCATGGCCATGACGAATGCTTTCCTGATGACCTACGAAGCGTCGCAATGACGCATCTCGCTCGGGTGGGGCGCTGCGCAATCGTTGGAGAGGGAGACATTGAGCCTTCAGGCCTGCATGTCAACCTTTGCCAGAATGGGCGCTCCAATCAGGCAGGGACCTGACGACCTCCCATGGTCAAACATGCCTACCAAACACACTACCGCCCGCGGCCAAGACTGCTGGCCGCGGGCGGTGTTTGCTGAAGCGTTGGGTTGCCAGTCGCTTGCCGCAATCAGGCGGGGCGGCGGGCGGCGGGGTGGTAGCCGGTGTAGTAGGGCCGATGCAACACGCCTTCGCGGCTGTTGCCGTTGAGGATGTTGGTGGTCGAGACCCCATCGATGATGTTCGTGGTGCGGACTTCGCCGCCGTAGCTGGCCACGACGTCGGCCCCGACAATCTCGTGCGGCTTGTAGGTTCCGCCCTTGACCAGCACATCGGGGCGAATCGCCTCGATCAGCCGACGCGGGGTGTCTTCGTCAAAGATGATCACGTAGTCGACGCAACTCAGCTCGGCCAGCACTTCGGCCCGGGCCCGCTCGCTGATGATCGGTCGGCCTTCGCCCTTGAGGCGTCGCACGCTGCGATCGCTGTTCAAGCCCACGACCAACACGTCGCCGGTGCTGGCCGCCTCGCGGAGGCTGGTCGTGTGGCCAATGTGCAACAGGTCGAAGCAGCCATTGGTGAACACCACCCGACGGCTGCGGGTTCCCGGTCGGCCCAGCCAGGCCACGGCCTCGGGCAAGGTCACAATCTTGGTGCGGGGATCCACCAGCGGCATGGGCTCGACTGGCGGCGCCGGGGGCTCGTAATGCCGCTTGGGTTCGACCACGACGGGGCGCGGCGTCTCGACCTTGGGGGTCGAAGCCAGGATGTCCTCGCGAATCTCGTCGCGGGTCACCGCCACGCAGCCCAGCTTTTCCACTTCCAGTCCGCCGGCCACATTGCCCAGCCGCACGGCATCGCCCAGCGAGGTGCCCGCGGCCACGCACAGCCCCAGGGTGGCCAGCACCATATCGCCGGCGCCGGTGATGTCGTACACGTTGCGGGCCCGGGTGGGATAGGGCACGCCGCCGCCGTCGCGGGGCACGATGGTCATGCCTTCGCGGTCCAAAGTGATCACGGCCGCTTGCAGCTCAAGCGATCGGCACAGTTCGGCGCCAATCCGGCAAACATCGCGATGGTCGCGGATTTCGATGCCCGTGGCGGTTTGCGCCTCGAGCCGATTGGGCGTGATGTAGGTGGCACCGCGGTAGGGCGAGTAATCGGTCGAGCGGATCGGATCGACCACCACGGGCACATTCTGCCGCCGCGCGGCGTGCATGACCTGCTGCAACAGCCACGGCGTACACACACCCTTGCCGTAGTCGCTGACCAGCACCACCTGATGATGCGCCAGTTGCGGAATGAGCTGATCGAGCAGCCGTCGCTGCAACGATTCGCTGATGGGCTCGCGGACCTCGGAGTCGACCCGCAGAATCTGGTGCGGATGCCGATTCTGGGCCCGACCAATGAACCGCGTCTTGACCGTGCTGGGCCGCCCCACCTGGCTGAGCACATGATGATGGTCGACCCCGGATTCGCTCAGCAGGGTGCGGGTCTGCCGGCCGCCGTCGTCGTCGCCCAAGACGCCCACCAGGGTCACCTGGGCTTCGAGCCCCCGCAGCAAATGGCAGACGCTCGCCGCGCCACCCAATCGGGCCTCGTGCTTATCCGCCCGCAGGACCAGGACCGGGGCTTCCTGGCTGATCCGCTCGGCATTGCCCCAGGTGTAACGATCGAGAATCAGGTCGCCCAGCACCAACACCCGCGGATGCCCGAGGGAATCGAGAGTGCGAATCAGGTCGTGCGTTTCATGGCTCATCGCGGCAGTCCTTTGCCCAGGTGGGAACTCGAAAATCCAGGTGGTATGGTCCGTGGGCGGCAGATTAGGCCAACACGGCGGGCGTGGTCAACGCGAGTTTTTTGTGGGGGATCGGTGAGATGGCGCGGACGCCAGATGCCAGGCCCTCTTCGCTTGCCAGTAAGAAAGACCCCGGTTAGCCTGACCTGAACCTGGGTGGGTGGCACAAGGCTTGCCTACCCGGAGGCCTGCCGACACCCGTCGTCCACTGACCCGGTCGCCAACCATGCCAGAGAACGCCCCACTGATCCTGACCCGGTCGATTGCCAATCGATTCCTCGCGGGGGATCTCGCTTCGGATCTCAAGCAAACGCAGCATAGGGAAGACATGGCGGCCGTGGTTGGAGGCGCCCGCGAAAACCTCCAGTGCGCCAAGGTCTGTCGGCTGGTGATCGGGCTGACCCTTGCCCTGGGGCTGTGGTTCATCGGGAGCCGTTGCGAGGCGACACCGCCGGCCGATGGCATAGGGCCTTGTCAGGACGACACGCGCGAATCGGACTCCGGCCCGAGAGTGTTGACTCGGTCCGTCGCGCAGCGCTTTCTCGACGATCGCTCCTCGATCCGCCTCAGGGAATTTCAGCAGATCGAGTATGCCGCCGCCGCGATACTTAGCCAATCGAGGGACTATCTCTACCTCGATGGCCTGACGACTCTGTCCGAGGAAGCCGCTCTGGCCCTGAGCCAACACCAGGGCAATGTGCTCGTTCTCGATGGCCTGACCAGCCTCTCGAATGAAGTCGCCCAGGCGCTAAGCCGGCACAAGGGCAATCTCCACCTCAATGGCCTGACCAGGCTCTCAGTGGACACGGCGAAGTTGCTCAGCCGACAGCAGGGCGATTGGCTCTCCCTCAACGGCCTGACGAGTCTCTCGGAAGAAGTTGCCGAGGCGCTCAGCCAATTCCCTGGCGACCTCTACCTCGATGGACTGACGAGCCTCTCGGACGAAGCCGCTCAAGCGCTGAGCAAGAACAAGGGCGACGGACTCACCCTCAATGGCTTGACGAGCGTTTCCGACACCGCCGTCCAGGCCCTCAGCCAGCACCAGGGCCATTGGCTGTCGTTCGATGGCCTGACAACTCTCTCGGACGAAGCTGCAAAGGCGCTCAGTCAACATCGGGGCAGCTTGGATCTCAACGGTCTGACGAGTCTCTCGAACGCGGCCGCCGAAGCGCTTGGCCAACGTGAGGGCAGTCTCTCCCTCAATGGCCTGACAGTTCTCTCGGACGAAGCTGCCAAATCGCTCAGTCAACATCGGGGCAGCCTGGATCTCAACGGACTAGAAAGCCTCTCGAACGCCGCCGCCGAAGCGCTTGGCCAACATCAGGGCGACCTGAACCTCATCGGCCTGAAGAACCTCTCGGAGGGAGCCGCTACGGGGCTCAGCCAGCATCGGGGCAATACCCTCATGCTCAACGGCCTAACGACCCTCTCGGACACGGCCGCCATGGCCCTCAGCCAACATCAGGGCCGTGTGCTGATGCTCAACGGCCTGACAAGTCTTTCGGACACTGCCGCCCAGGCACTTGGCCAACACCAAGGCCAAAGGCTGTTCCTAAGGGGCCTGACGGACCTATCGGAAGACGCCGCCAAGGGGCTCAGCCAACATCAGGGCGACCTGAACCTCGATGGACTCACGAGCCTCTCAGACGGCGCTGCCCAGGCGCTTAGCCAACACAAGGGCCGTTGGCTATCGCTCAAGGGCCTGAAGGACCCTCCGGACTCGCCGGGACATCGGGCGCTGGCGAAGAAACTGGGACGTTCCCGGTGATGCCGCCGCATGGTGGAACGCCCCCTGGATACTCGCCAGGGCCGGGGGCGGATCTCGCCCCCAGCGGGGATCGCTCTCCGAAACTGAGTGGGCGACCCTTGCGGTACCACGGGTCCGACCGGTTTTCTCCCATGCCACGCTTTTTGTCACTCGACGATCACGCGATGGGCGGGTAATCTATCAACAGTTGTTGATGCGTTTCCGCTCGAATCACGAGGCCAGTCGCAATGACCAACCGACGCGAGGGGTGTGCCAGCTACCAAGGGCTGCCGGGGATCGACCGCCGTGGGGTCATGAAGCTGGGGGCGTTGGCGGGTCTGGGCGTGTCGTTGCCCGAGTTGTTGCGGCGCGAGGCCGAAGGCAGCGTGAATCGCGAGGCCAAGGCCAAAAACGTGATTCTGCTGTGGCTGCAAGGCGGCGTGTCTCACCACGACACCTTTGACCCCAAGCCACAGGCTCCCGAAGAGATCCGCGGCGAGTTCGACACCATCGCCACCACGGTGCCGGGCGTGAGGTTTGGCCAGCACATGCAGCGAACGGCCCAGATGCTGGACACCATGACGTTGATTCGCAGCGTGACCCACTCCGAGAGCGATCACTATCGCGGCTCGATGTACATGGTCGAAGGTCGACGACCCCCGCGAGGGGCGGGCGGCGAGGTCCGTAGCGGCAATCCGACCCTGGGATCGATCGTGGCTCACGAGTTGGGTATTCGCGGGGGGCTTCCTCCACACGTCAACATTCCCGGCAACTGCTTCACCTCGAAGTTTGTGGGGCATGGGTGGTTGCCGCCCACGGCCGCGCCGTTTTCCGGTCAGCAATCGCCCAGCCTGGCCAGCGGCGGCATCAGTCCCGATCGCTTCGCCCAACGGGCCAGTCTCCGCGAGACGCTGGCCCATCGCGAGGCCGGTCGCCCGATTATCGAGATGCACGGCGATTCCGACGCCTTCTATCAACAGGCCGTCGAGATCATCGGCTCGGGGCGGGGGGCAGCGGCCTTCGACATCGATCAGGAACCCGACTCGATCAAGGCCCTGTACGGCCTGGACCTGCCGAAGAATCGCAACGACAAGGGCCGATTGTGCCTGACCGCCCGACGACTCATTGAAGCCGGTGTGCGGTTTGTGACCATCGGCCGCAATAGCTGGGATCACCACGCCACCATCTTTCCCCAGTTGGCCAGCAGGCTGCCCACCTTCGACCACGCCTGGGCGGGGCTGATCACCGATCTCAAGCAGCGGGGCCTGCTGGACGAAACGCTGGTGGTCTACCTCACCGAATACGGCCGCACGCCGCGGGTCAACTCCCAGGCCGGTCGCGACCACTGGCCGCAAGCCTTCAGTGTGGCCTTTGCCGGGGCCGGCGTGCCGGGCGGGCAAGTCGTGGGGGCTACCGACCGCGACGGAGCCGCCGTGATCGATCGGCCCGTGACGCCCGAAGAGATCGCCGCCACCATTTTGCATCTGGTCGGCATTCCTCCCCAGAAAGAGTATTCCAAGGCTGACGGTCGTCCCGTGCAGTACGTGGACTACGCACGACCGCTGAGCTTTTTGTTGGGGTGATTGAGTTGCCGGGGCCGGCGGTGTAGGCTCCGTCGCTTGAATGCCCCTTCGCTCTCGTTGCTCGATGCACCCTCCATGGCCCGTGCCCAGTCGCTCGCGCCGTCGGCCGGTTCGGACCAGCCGGCATGGCGTTCTCTCTACCCGTTTGCATCCCATCGGCTGGAGACCGCGGCGGGGGCGATGCACTACCTGGACGAGGGGCAGGGCGAGCCGATTCTCTGCGTCCACGGCAATCCCACCTGGAGCTTCTACTGGCGGGCGGTCGTCGAACACTTCCGCGGCACGCATCGCGTGGTCGCCCCCGACCACCTGGGCTGCGGACTCAGCGACAAGCCGCAGCGGGCGCCCTATCGGCTGGGCTGGCACATCGAGAATCTGGTCGGCCTGGTCGATCATCTCGACCTGCGAAACATCACCCTGGTGTGCCACGACTGGGGCGGGGCCATTGGCCTGGGCACCGCCTTGGCCCGGCCCGAGCGATTCGCCCGGATTGCGCTGACCAACACGGCGGCCTTCCGCGACCCCGCAGTCCCTTGGCGAATTCGCTTGGGACATCTGCCGGGACTGGGACCGCTGGCGATTCGCGGCTTCAACGCCTTCGCCCGAGCCGCCATCACGCAGGCCACCGAGCAGCCCGGCGGTTTACCGTCACCAATCCGCGATGGGTTGCTGGCCCCTTACGATTGTTGGGCCAATCGGGTGGCGATTCAGCGATTCGTCGACGATATCCCGAGGTCCCGCACGCATCCGAGCTACCTCAAGCTGGCCGAGATCGAAGGTGGCCTCAAGGGCTTGGCGGACCGCCCCCTGCACCTGATCTGGGGCATGCGAGATTGGTGCTTCTCGCCGCATTTTCTGGAACGCTTCCATCGCGAGTTTTTCCCCGAGGCCGATGTCACCCGACTCGAGACCGCCGGCCACTACGTGTTGGAGGATGCTCCCGCCGAGGTGCTGGCCTCGCTGGAGCGGCTGCTGGCGACTTCGCCACGGCGTCGGACCGCGGGACCAGTCGTACTGCCCCGCGACGAGCTGCTGACAAGTGACGCGGCCTCCGCCCGCGAACCGGAAAGCGAATCGGCGAACATTGCCCGGCACCTGCCGCTTGCGGCGGAAAGCCGGCCCGAGGCCCCAGCCGTAGTGGTGCCCGAGGGCCGCGACCGTTTCGGTCGCCGCACCTACCTCACGCGCTCATTTGCCGAGTTGAATCGAGAGAGCGACTCTCTGGCGGCGGGCCTCCGCGGCCTGGGTGTGCAACCCGGCATGCGGCTGGCTCTGATGTGCCGGCCCGGCGTGGACTTCATCGCCCTGACGTTTGCCGTCTTCAAGGCCGGGGCCGTGGCCGTGCTGATTGATCCCGGCATGGGCCTGCGGGGCGTGTTGCGGTGCCTGGACCGCGTGGAACCCGACGGCTTTCTGGCTTTGGGCTTGGTGCAGCGGGTGCGGTGGATTTTGAAACGCCGCTACCGCACCGCCCGCTTCAATGTCAGCCTGGGGCCGGGACCGGGCGATGCGGTGCCGATCGATTCGCTCCGTGGCACGCCCAGCCGTGGCGAGCTGCATCCGGTGGCCAGCGACGATCCGGCGGCCATCATCTTTACCTCGGGCAGTACGGGCCCGGCCAAGGGCGTGCTGTACCAACATGGCAACTTCGACGCCCAAGTCCGGCAGATCCGCGATCGCTTTGGCATCCAGCCCGGCGGACGCAACCTGGCGGGCTTTCCGCTGTTTGCCCTGTTCGATGCCGCGATGGGCACAACGACCGTGGTGCCCGATCTCAACCCCTCGCGTCCGGCGACGCTCGATCCGGTCAAGGTCATCGAGACGATTCACGACTGGCAGTGCAATCAGGCCTTCGGTTCGCCCGCCATTTGGAACAAGCTGGGCCGCCACTGTCAGAAATATGGGCTCAAGCTGCCCAGCCTGCGGCGGGTGCTGTCGGCCGGTGCCCCGGTTCCGCCGGATGTGCTGCGTCGGTTGCAGGCGGTGATTCATCCCGAGGGCCGGATTCACACCCCCTACGGCGCGACCGAGGCCCTGCCGGTGTCGGCGATCGACGACTCCGAGGTGCTGGGCCAGACTGCCGCGGCCAGCCTGCAAGGCCGGGGCACCTGCGTAGGGACGGCCTTCTCGGAGATTCGCTGGCAGGTCATTGCCCCCACCCAGGCCACGTTGGCCAGCCTGTCAGATGTCCAGCCACTGCCGACCGGCGAAACCGGCGAACTCATCGTGCAAGGACCCTGCGTGACGACGGGCTACTGGCGGGACGAGGCCGCCACCGCCCGCAGCAAAATTGCCGATGCCGCTGGCCTGTGGCATCGCATGGGCGATTGCGGCCACCTGGACGCCGAAGGCCGCTTTTGGTTTGCCGGCCGCATGGCCGAGCGGGTGGCCACCGCCGAGGGGCCTCTCGACACGGTGCCGATCGAGACGATTTTCAACGCCCATCCCCGGTTACTCCGCACCGCGCTGGTGGGCGTCGGGGCTACCGGCGAGCAACAGCCGATTCTGTGCGTCGAGGTTCTGCCCGAGCACCGCAAGTTCGTAAGCAAACCGCTGGGCCAGAGTTTGTTGCTGGGCGAGTTGCTGGACATCGCGGGTCGTCACGCCGAGGCCAGCCGCGTGACGTGGTACCTGATGCACCCCGGATTTCCGGTCGATGTGCGGCACAACGCCAAGATCAAACGCGATGTGTTGGCCGTCTGGGCAACCAAGACCCTGGCGAACACGCCCGCCAAGGCGTTGCGTTCTCCCCACGCCATTGTCAACGATCGCACGGCCGATGAGCTGAACCAGGCCGAGTGGTCGCTGCTGTTTGGCTCGCGGCCCCGGGGCGATACGGTCGTGCGGTTGTGGTCCCGTTCGCGGCTCAAGCCCGGCGATTCTCAGATCGTCGACGGATTGGGGCGGGTCGAGATTCTCACCGTCGAGCCGATCCCAGCGACCGAAGTTCCCGATACGGCCGCTCGGGCCCACGGGTTTGTGAGTCGCGAAGCCTGGCGCGAGGAACTCGTGGCCAAGCTGGGCTCCCAGGCGGCCGCCGAGGGGCCGGCCTGCCGGATTGGTTTCCGGGTCGCGGGAAGTTGAGCGCTCTCGGCTGGGGCGCTCTTTACCAGACCCTCCGCCAAACTCACCCCGCAATCAAGCAAACAGGCCCGTCGACTTCACCTGAGTGAGGTCGACGGGCCCGTGCCTAGGTTTGCTATTCGGCCGACTTGCTATTGGGCTGGGGCCGGTTAGCTGTTGGATCGACCGTTGCGGCCATTCGAGCGGCGGCGGTTGCGGTAGGCCCCATTGGCCGGTTCGCGGGAGCCGCGGGCGTCGATGTTGGACTGCACCAGCAGATCGATGGCATCGTCCCAACTCGGGACGCCACGGTTGCGGCGCTGGATGGCTTCCGAGAGATCCGGATCCACGGCCGGGGCCAAGTCCTCATCGTCGTCGTCATCGTCGTCCCGCCGAGCCGAGGTCGCCGAGGCGGGTCGCTTGTCCGAGTCCCGACGCTCCGTATCGCGCTCGTCGGAATCCCGCGGGCCACTGCGGCGACGCCGACGTCGTCGTGGACGCTCGTCGTCGGTTTCGTCGCTGTTGACCCGACTGGCCGGCTCGACGGGCTGGTCCAGGTCGTCGGAATCCTCGTCGGCTTCGGCACGCCGGGCTCGCGGCTCGGCCTCAGTGGACGCTTCACTGGAGGATCCGCGTCGTCGACGCCGGCGACGGCGGCGGGGACGGTCCGCGTCGACGTCGTCGTCGCTTTCGGTTGCGGCCGGCTTGCGCGACGACTCGACGAATTCGAAGGGATCGTCGTCCAGCTCGGCGGTGTTGTCCAACGCGACGACGTCATCCAAGCCGGCACCATCGTCCAGATCGGCCTTGGCCGCACGGGCGGGTCGGTCCAGGGAGGGCTCGTCGCCTGAGCGGCGCCGGCGACGACGGCGTCGCCGACGGCGTTCGCCACCTTCTTCGTCGACCAGGCTGTCTTCGGGTCGCAGATGGGAGGTCGCTTCGCGGGTGACTTCGGTCGGCTCGCTCACGGTCTCGGCGGCGCGTTCGCCACGGCCACCGCGATCTCGCCGACGTCGCCCTCGTCGAGGCCGCTCGTCGGCATCGCCGGAGTCGCGGTCGCCTTCAGGGGCGGCATCGATTTCCGGGGACTGATCGATCGGCCGAATGGGTTCCTGATCCCGAGAACGCTCGGAATCGCGGCTGCGCTCTGTATCCCGGCTACGTTCCGCATCGCGGTCGGGTTCCGAATCGCGACGGCGGCCGCTGTCTCGGCCCCGATCGTTGTCGCCACGACGCCCGCCACGGCGGCCACGGCCGGTGGGCTCGTCATCGCGTTGGCTGGGTCGGTCGGCAGCCGGAGCCGAGCGCTCGGGGCGCGGTGCGGGCTCGGCACGGCTTTCGGCGGGGAGAGATGGACTGGCCACGGGGGTGGGCGGAAGCGGCGGGGCTTCCAGGCCCAAAGCACTGTTCAGCGAACCCCAATCGGTTGCGGGTTCGGTCTCGGCGGGTTTGATGCGTTTCTCGGGTTTGCGGTAGGCCGTGGGGCTGTCGTCTTCGGTGCGAGGCTTCTCAAGCCGGGGAGGCGGCTCGGTGGCTTCAGTTCCGAGGCTGCGGGCCAACTCGGCCCAGGGGTTGTTTCCAGGTTCGTTCATTGGGTAATCCGACGGATGGACGGAGGGTCACTGAAGGTCGGGCCACTCGAAGGGGGCCTCGCGAGACTCCAGCAACGGCAACAGGCATCAGGCGTCGGGTTCGGCATGGCGACCAGTCAGGCTCCAGGTCAGCAAAACTCCGGTCATCAGACCCAATCCAAACGACAACAGCACCAGGACCGCTTGAGGAAGCTGAAACGTCAACATCAGCAAACGGGTTTCCACCGGTGCGCTGTTCTGAATAAGAATCAGGGCTGCCAAACCGACGGAAATCACCAACCCAATCAGCTTGATCTTGGTGATGGTCGTCACGGCGGCGAGCGGGTGGGCCAACGGGGATACGGGCCTTGGCCAGCGGGCCACTTGCGGCCACTCAACCAAGGCATGGGAATCATCCAGACCGGCCGAACCAGGTCGGGAGCGTCCAGGAGAAGCCACCATCCCAACGGGAAACCATCCCACCAGACGGCGCCTCTCGCCACGGAACAAACCCCATGCAGTTGGGTCGCAGCTTCGCGAAGCGATTGAGCTGCTCGACGGATGGTCTTTCCCCAAGGGGCGTGTCCCTCGGACCTCCCTTCCGAACCCCGAACGGCGATGCCAATAGCCCTTAGAATAGCCGGCTTCGGGGGGCGTGGGAAGACGCTTCGTCGCACTGGGAAAAGATTGTTCCCCCCGAGCCTGCCTCCGCTGGGAAAATCGGATCGGGAACGCGACTTGGATCGCTGTGGGCTTGTTCACCAGTGGCCGCCGACGCTGGCCTGTACTTATCTAGCCCTCACCACTGGCGACCCAGCCCGGGGTTCAACCAGCACCCATCAGTCCACCGGGGGGTGAGCAAAAAGTGGGTCCTGACCGCTTGTCAACTCGGCCGAAACCGTGTAATCTTGCCCGTTTCCCGCCAGGACGCCCCGTGCTCCGGTTTGTAGCCGACCCGTCGGATGTGTTGCTACGATGACCATTGACAAGAGTCTTCGCCGAAAAGCCGGCATGTCCCGCACCCGCAACGTGCTCAAGCGAGCCGAGCGGATTACGCGGCTCAAAGAATTGGACCGCTGGGACGAGGACGAGATGGGCGCCCTGGGCCTGCCCAAGGTCCGCGTCTATAAGCTCGTCATCAAGAAGAAAAAGAAGGTCAAGGAAAAGGAAGACGACAAGAAGGGCAAGAAGAAGAAGTGACCCGCTCGGCTGGGCCGACTCGCGGGCGCTCGAGATGGTGGTGACCCTGTCGCCGCCCCTCTTTTCGCCAGGTTGAGCTTCCCTTTTGCTAGCTTTCCCTCAGGGAGGCCGACTGCGCACTCGTCGCGGTCGGCCTTCTTGGCGTTGATGGGCCCCCCCAGCAACGGTCACCATGAGCCGCCATTCTGTGCGGTGTACCGATCCGTGTGGTCAACCGATCCGTGTGGGCCTGAGCGGCTCGTCGACTCGCGCTTCTCGTCGGCCGGCATCGCCCCGAGAGGGTGGACGTCAGAAGGGTGCCAGGGTCTGGCCCGTGGTGCCACGGTGTGGATGCGGCGGGCCGGGGAGATGGGCGCATAAAAGCGGCGGCCCCGCCCTGAGACGAGACCGCCGCGTGTTGCACGCTACGAACGTGGCCGATCGGCCCCGCAGTCGATTTACTTGATCAGCGGGCCGCTGTCTTCGCCGAGGCCGCCCTTGAGCGAAGTGCTTTCCTTCTTGGCCTCCTCTTCGGCGGCGGCGGCCGCTTCTTCCTCTTCGCCGGTCCAGTCGACCCGCTTGCGGCTGAGGCCGATCTTGCGATCGTCGATGTCGACCCGCAGGATCTTGACCTCGATCTCGTCGCCGACCTTGACCACTTCCTCGGGGTTCTCGACCTTGTGTTCGGCGAGTTCCGAGATGTGCAGCAAGCCTTCGAGTCCGTCTTCCAGTCCAACGAACACACCGAAGTTGGTCAGCTTGGTGACCTTGCCCACCACGGTCATGCCCGGCTGATACTTGTCCGGGATGGCGGTCGACCAAGGATCATCTTCAAGCTGCTTGAGCCCCAGGGCAATCCGGCGGCGCTCGGTGTCGATGTTGAGCACCACGCACTTGACCGACTGTCCCTTCTCGCACACTTCGCTGGGATGGCCCACCTTCTTGGTCCAGCTCATGTCGCTGACGTGCAGCAGGCCGTCGATGCCTTCTTCAATCTCGATGAAGGCCCCGTAGTTGGTCAGGTTCCGCACGGTGCCTTCCA
>JBJHDE010000084.1:0-4603 GCA_050486385.1 Planctomycetales bacterium
GCCACGGCATGATCGGTCTGCGGGCCCAGCCAGTTCATTGCCCCCAGGCCGCCGGGGCTGTTGCGATTGGAGTGCATATCCCAACCGCAATCGCTGACGGTGACAAAGCCCGCCCCGGCCTCGCACAACCGCCGAGCCAGCAGCATCTGCTGACCCAGCAGGTTGGTGGCCCGCTTCATGTCGAACCACTTCTGCGCCGTGGCGTTGGTGAAATAGCCAGTCGTGTCGTAGCGGTCGCGGGTGGCCTGATCCTCCTTGGAGAGGTCGAACGCCTGGGCCACGCCTTGGGTCAGCACCTCGAATGCCTGCCGCTGGTAATGATCGACCAGCCCCAAGCTGGCGTCCTGTTCCACATGCCGGCGGAAGCGGTCCAACTGGCTCAACAGCGAGCGGCGATCCGTAAAGCGGTCGGCCGGCAGGGCCAATTCCAGGTTCTTCCGTAAATCGCCACCACCGGTGGGATTGAATGCCTCGTGCAACTCGCCCAGGCTGCCCGGCTGGGTGAGTGTGGGCAGGGCGCTGGTCTCGAAATTCCGCCCAATCGGGACGTTGGCGTCCACGCCCTCGGGCAGCACCAGCACATTGCTGGGCATGCCATTGACGGGGTTGTTCGTGCCAGCCACCCGACTGTAGATCGCCGACATCGACGCCCCCAGCGGGTTGCGGGCGGTGGTCACCGATTCGTAGGTGTGGCCCGAATTGCCCGAGCCGAACGAGCGGACAATCGAGAACTTGTCGGTCCGCTGGGCAAGTTGCGGAAAGTGCGAGCCAAAGGTCACCCCCGGCGTCTTGGTCTTGATCTCGCCGAAGATCGCCCGGAACTCCGCCGGAGCCGTCATCTTGGGATCGAACATCTCGATGTGGCTGGGCCCGCCTTGCAGAAACAGCAGCACCACGCTGCGGCCCCGCAGGACCTCGCCGCTCACCCCGCCCAGAGCCTCGCGCGTGGCCAGCATCTGCGGCAGCGTCAAACCGCCCAAAGCCAGCGATCCGATGCGAAGAAAGTCGCGGCGGCTGGCGCCCTGACACGTCCGCGTGGCTCGGGTGTCGCGAATCGTGAGCATGGCTGGCTCCAATGTGGGGTCTCGGTCTGCCGTCGGCGTTCCAAACATCAACGGCCCTCGATGGATAATGCCCATTCAACACGCACGGTTACGGGTGACGGCCTCGGAAAGGGGGCATTGGACCGTCCCCGATGGCCCCTGACCGCGGTTTCCTGTGAGTTGAGTCCCCCGCCGTGTGGGCGTGTGCGTGTTTGATCCGCCGAGCCGGCTGGCGGGGTGGGCTGCCGTTTCCGGGGCAAATCCCTTGGCGTTGCGTTGCCCTGGCCCTCGGTTTGCCCCACAATAAGCAGCAGAGGATTCCCCCAGGCTGCCGTAGCCGAGTCCCCAACCCCGGGCACGAAGATGTGGATTGCCTTCGACTGCCCCCACTGCGAGCGCAAGCTGGTCTTTCCGCGCGCGAAAGCTGGCATCGCCGCCAAGTGCCCTGGCTGCGAGCAAGCGGTCAAGGTTCCCCATCCGCCCGAGCGTCCCAAGCCGGTGTCGACGCTGGTCAAGGAACCCGATGGACTGGCGCCAGCCGACGAGGCCGAGGACTCCCTTGCGAACCAGTCCGAGCGGCCCGAGGTTGCTCAGCGAACCGAGCCCGAGCCACTCGGTGCATTTCAGAAAACCGATTTCCAGCAATCTGAGTTCCCGCAACCACCGTCGGATTCGTCGGCGACGCGGAAGCTGCCCTCGCTGAGCGCTAGCAAGCCGCCGCAATGGGCCCGTCGTCGTGAGCCCGCATCGAACCGCCCTGCTCCGCCGCTGGACGATCGGCCGCCGGAGCCGTTGCGGGCGGTGGCGGAAATGCCGCCACCACCTCCACCGGTGCCGCTTCCGCCGCCTCCGCCACCAGTGCCGCCACCGCCAGTGGTGACGATCTCGGCGACTGGGGCCGAGGCCGAGGAGTTGGATCGGCAACTGGCCGAGCAATTGGCCGACACTGGCGGCCGGCGAGGCTTGCCGCTGTGGGTGGGGTTGCTGCTGGTGTTGGCGATTCCGCTGGTGGGTGTCCTGGCGTATCAGGCCGGCCTGGCGGCGGCTCGAAGCGAGGCCACCGCCGTGGCCCAGACCGACCAGCCGTCAACCGCGGAAGGCCCCGCTGCCAGCGACTCGCCCCATGGGCCGCCGTCGCCGGCCGACGTGCGGGCGGCCTTTCAGACAAGTCCCGAGGCGTCGGACTCGCCCGCCGAGACCGACCCACCAGCCGAGGCCGCTGACGCGGCGGACGACGCCGGCGATGCCGCTGATCCCGCGGCTCCCGAGGGCGAAGCCCAGGCCGACCCCATGCCGTTGAACCCACCCGACCCCGCCGCTGGACAACCGCCGATGCCGGATGCCGGTCCCGCCGTTGCGGTCGGCCAGGAGGGAGCCAACCCGAATCCCGCCGCCAATCCCAACGCGGGGGCCAACCCGAATCCGGGAGCCAACCCGAATCCCGCCGCCAATCCCAACGCGGGGGCCAATCCGAATGCGGGCCGGCCGCCGCCGGTGGACGTCGACAACGGTCAGGTGCTGCTGGTCGGCGAGAATCGGCTGGTCAACGTTCACGAGTTGTTTACCGTGCGTCGCGACCAGTTGATCCAACGTGGCACACTGCACGCTGGTCAGGTCCAACAGAATCTCCAGCGGCAAATGCAATGGATCTTGAGTCGAGGGCCGATTCAGGGAGTGGCCTTCTTCGACCAGGAGGTGCGGTTGGATGGGCCTCTGCTTGTGACGCTCAATGGCCGTCAGCCGTGTTTGTTGGCCAACTTCCGCCGAGGCGAATTGACCGACGACGCGGTCTTGTGGACCAGCGAGGGAGACCCGTGGTACTACACCTCCTATTTGTCGGACCGCCGCCGCGGGTTAACTTGGATTTGTGACGAGGGTCGGCCGCTGGCGCGGATTCAGTACAGCTTCGACGATCGCATCAGCGGTGTGTGGGTGGTGGACCAACAGGGTCACGCCCACCGACTGGATCGGACTGAGACCGAGCAGGCCGTTCAGGACGGAACGGCCCCCTGGCTGGTGGCCGCGAACCTGGCCGATGACGAGCTTCGCCGCCTGTGCGATCAGTTGCAGCAGGCCATGCAAGACGACATGCTGCGCCCCCTGGGGGGCCGCCGCGATGTGGTTCGCCCTTAGTGGTTCGCCAATAGTATTGCGTCCAAGAAAGTTGCTGTCCGGCGTTCACGTGTGTAGGCCCATCGCCGCGCGTCGCCGTTGCACCCCGTTGAAATTGCCCGGTGGGGATCGATCCGCTTGCTTACCAAGGTCATTTGCCCCCATTGCTGGCACGAGTTTTCGCCCACCGACACGCTGTGGATCAGCGAAGGCGACGAGCTGCTGGGCGATCCCCGGCTGGGCGACGATCAACCGCTCCGCTTTCTGCCCTGCCGCTTCAACATCGATGGCCTGGCGATCGACCCCAGCGGCTTCAACTGCACGCGGTTGGCCTGCCCCAACTGCCACCTGGAGATCCCGCGTTCGGCCTTCGAGTCGGAACCCCTGTTCGTCAGCCTGTTTGGCTCGCCGGCCTCGGGCAAAAGCTACCTGCTGATGTCGATGACCTGGACCGCCCGGCAGACCCTGGCCCAACGGTTTAGAATGCATCTGACCGACGCCGATGTGATGATGAACCAGACGCTCATCGACAACGAGACCCTGCACTTCACCCCCGACGATCCCCACAAGCCGGTGGCGATCCGCAAGACCGAGATGCAGGGCGAGCTGTACGATCTGGTCAATTTTGGCGATCAGGTCGTGCGGTTTCCCAAGCCCTACCTGTTCAGCCTGAATCCCGGGCCCGAGCATCCCAACTACGGCAAGCAGGACGCCGGCCTGACGCTGGTGGTCTATGATAACGCGGGCGAGCACTTCCAGGCCGGTCAGGATACGGGCTCTCAGCCGGGAACCCGGCACCTGGCGCGGTCACGGTTGCTGATGTTCGTGTTCGACCCCACCAAGGACCCGCGGTTTCGCCAACTGTGTCGTTCAAAGTCGTCCGATCCGCAGCTCGAGCGCGTCGCCCGCAGCGAGCGACAAGAGTCGATTCTCAGCGAAGTGGCCGCGCGGGTCCGTCGCTACGCCGGCTTGCAGCAGCGCGAGCGTTGCCAGCGGGTGCTTTTGGTGTTGGTGGCCAAGTTTGACATCTGGGCGAGTCTGCTGGCCGAGCGCATTGGCATTGCCGAGTTGCCCTCCCCCTGGAAGGATGTGGGCGATGGCCTGCCCGATGCCCTGGACGGCGAGATCGTCCAACTGGTCTCGGCCGAGCTGAGGCTGCTGTTGCAGGAACATTGCCCGGAAGTCGTGGCCGCCGCCGAGGATTTCTGCGAAACTGTCTTGTTCTTGCCGGTCAGCGCCTTGGGGTGCTCGCCCGAGGCCGATCCCGACAGCGGTGCCCTGCTGGTCACGCCGGCTCGCCTGGCACCAGTTTGGACCGAAGTTCCGCTGATCACAGGCGTGACGCAACTGTTTGGCGGTTTGATTCGGGTGCGAAACTGATTGGTCTCGCCCGACGTGTTCGGCCCCCTCGTGAGGACGTGCGATGCTCCACGAACTCGTCTACACCT
>JBJHDE010000084.1:4613-6599 GCA_050486385.1 Planctomycetales bacterium
CTCGGCTCCCCGCGGACTTCGGCCGGGGACCAGTGGGTTTTGCACGGTGGCCGCCACGCCGGAGTTTCCCCCACGACTGAGCGAGCGGCTCGAGAACTTCAGCGGATATCGGCACCTGTTCGATGTCGACGACGCCCGCAAAAGCCAGAACCCCGTCAGCTTTCGTCACCTGGTCTTGTCGCTGGCCGGGCGACGATTTCGCGTGCTCAGCCGTGTGGCCGATGCCCCGGTCGAACACACCGGGCGGAGCAACAAACTGGCCCATCACTTGGCTTGCGACGCCGCCGACCCGCTTCCCGCGGCCGGACCCGCGGCGGTGTTGCAATCGCCGGGTTGGTTGCTCACGCGGTGGGATGGCCAAGTGGGCTTGCTGCCCCATCGTGAATGGCCCACGGCCGCCGCGGACCCCGGGCCTTGCCCGCTGTGGCAGCAAGTCGCCGGCGATGCCGGCTGGGCCGGTGTGTTGGCCGACTCGGTTCAAAGCACCCTGCGGCGACCGGTCGCCCTGATTGTTCCGCCCGAGGTCGACTTGCTGGGCCTGTTTGCCGAGGCCATCGCCCTGCTTCCCGCTTCGCGACGGTGGGACGCCACCTTTGTGAGCTACCAATGCGAGGCCCTGCCGCCGGGCGTCGATTGCCGTTGGCGGGGCCTGTTGGCTGGCAGCCCCGAAGCCGAAAGCGTGCGGCGGCTGGAGCAGGGGTTGATTCTGGATTTCACCCGCAAGCTGCCCGCCCCGCCAGCCACCGAGGCCGTGGAAGCCGCTCGGGCGGGCCGGCCGATTGCCGTCGATCCCCAGCCCACGGGCGAAGCCGCCACCGGTGGCCCCCGCCAGGTGCGGTTGCGTGCGAAACCCGAGGAACCTCAAGCGGCAGCGCCTCGCGCGGCTTCGGCGGCCGAGTGGGCCTCCATGCTGGAGATCGACGACAGCCCGCCCCCCGAAGTCGATCCGACCCCCGCCTGGCGGCGCGATCCGGTCACTCTGGGGCTGTGGGCCGCCGCCGCGTCGATTGGTTTGTTGATCATGATTGTCATCGCGGTGGCCTGGGGCAGCCGGCCCGTTGCTCAAGCGCCCACGGAGGCCAACACGAGCGATCGTTCGCCGTCGACCGAATCGACCACCGAGCCACCGTCCACCACCGACCCGCGTCCCGATCAGGCCCCATCCCGCGACACCCCAACGATCCCCGATGTCGAAGGCTCGGGCGAAGCGCCGCCGGGACCGTTGGAGCCGCCGCGAACCACGCTGCCCGGCCTGCCGATGCCCGAATCGCCGGGCGGGCCGAGCAATCCCGATCGGACGTTGCCGGCGGATCGGCCCTCTGATCCCCGACCCGAGACCAGTCCAGCGGGTTCGGCGAAGCCGGAAACGCCCGACGCGCAACCGACGGAGCCCCGCGAACCGGTTGCCCAGCCGGCCGATCCACCCCGCCCGACCGGCCCTCGCTTGGCCTTGGCCCGGCATGTCGAGTTGCCGCCGGCTCGGGTCCTGGGGGCGTCGCCCGATGACTTCACGTTTAGTGACTTGGAGGCCGACACGCCAGCGACGCCGACGAGCAACCGGGTCTCGCTGGGGGAGCTGGGTTCTGGGGCTTTCACGGTGGATTGTTACTCGCCAGCCGGTCGAGTCCGCGCCGCCGACCGCGAGGGCCGGATCGTGCTGGAGCACGGCGACCAGGTCATTGCGAGCCTCCGGCGCGAGCAGCGCGAACTTGTGCTCGAATCGACCGAGGCGTTCAATCACGATGCCTGGGTGCTCCTGAGTGTCTGCCAGTTGGTCGTGCGGCAAGGCGACGCGGAGGGGGTTGTGGGGCTGCGTCGGCCGTCGTTGTTGCTTCCCTCCCGTGGGGATTTGAAACTCACGGACGCCTATCTGAAGTCGAACAAGGAGCATGACCATAGCCTGCTTGAAGTGCCCGGCGAGCTGATGCCCGTGTGGCAGTTCATGCACGGCAATCCTCCGATTCGATACCAATTGCAGGTCGCGTG
>JBJHDE010000084.1:6609-12687 GCA_050486385.1 Planctomycetales bacterium
GGTATCGAGGGGAAGCGTTGGACGATGCGGCTCGACTCACATGGAAGTTTTCGCCGACGGACCACGAATCCCGCGGGTTGGCCCCGTGGTTTTCGGTCGTGTTCGCGAAACGTCAGACGAGCGTGGATAAGGTCCAGTTTCGGATGAACATTGAGTGTTTGAGGCCCAACTTACCCATCCAGCAACTGAACAACGCCCTGGGCAGTGAGTCGCAGGATCAATTGCAAGGACCGATCGACGACTTGAAGAAATCTCTGAATTCAGTCGCCAAGGGCCCGCCTGACAACTGGTCGCCCCCGGGGGACGAAGACTTTGTTGGATTGATCAAGTCGATCGAACGGATAACCAAGAGTTATCGCGATCTTGATCCCAAGAAGAGGACCGACTTTGCCAAGAAGTGGCTGGACAAGGGGAAAGACGTTCGCGAAAAGCTGACCACGCTGCGCAAGGCCTGGGAAGAAGTCGACAAGGCCTTGCGTGAACAGCCACCCGAGATCGCCGTGGCTCTGGAGCTGCCCCTGGTTGGCCCTGAGGGTCACGAGGACGCCGAGCCGCGGGTCACGATTCTTGCGATCACCGAGAATCTGGTCGCTCCCTAAGTGTATAGGCATGGTGTTGTGTCGTTGACGGATCCCTACAAACGAGTTTGAAACGGAAAGTGTGGCCCTGGTGGCTTGTCCGCCAGAGTGTGACCAAGCGGACCGTTTACTGAGAACTCGACCCTGGTCGCACAGGGGCGCGGGTGTCCGTCGTGTGAGTTGTCCCAAGGAGGCCCTGGGTCGCCGGCAATGAGTCAACTGGTGGATATGGTCAATCGGCTCCGCGAGACGCTCACGATTATGAGCGCTGGGGCCTTGGCCGATGAGCATGAACTCCACGAGATCAACTCGTGGTATCGCGAGGCGTGTCTGACCGTGAATGAACGGCTCAGCCGCTGTCAGCAATTGCTGCATCGCGGTTGCCGCAGCGAGGCGATCCGCCAGGCCAAGATGCCGCCGCCGGTGTTGACTCTGCTTGAACATTTGAACTGCCCCGAGCGCGTGGCCTGGTCGGAGCTGATGGGCGAACTGGGGCTTAAGACACCGCCGCCTTTATTGAATATCGCCGGCGACGAGCTTCGCGATGCAATCCACCGCGAGGCCGAAATCGAAAACCTGTTGCGACGTCTCCGCCGCCAGGCCCTGGAACAGCGGCCACTCAACGAGCGCATTCACACCCTGCGGGAGTTGCTTGAGGCCGAGCCCGACAATCCGTATTGGGCTCAGGATCTGGCATTGCACGAGCGGTCCCGCTGTGAACAGATTATTGACGAAGGCAACCGCGCGTTTCAACGCAAAGACGTCAAGACCCTGGATCAACTGGTGGCCGAACTCAAGAGCCCGCACTGGAGAACCCCCCCCCAGAAGGCCCTGGTGATGAGTACCGAGTCGGCTCGCAACCGGCTCAGCCAGTGGGATATGCGGAAGCACCTTGAGAAGTTGGCCAACAAGCTGGTTGCCGCCGCCAACCTGGGCGACGAACTCACCGCCCGCACGATTCGTGAACAATGGGAACTCCACCTCGAACAGGTCGCCTTGCCGGCCAACGACCCGTTGTTTCATCGGGTGGACCCGATCTTTCAGTGGCTCGATGAGTTGAAAAAGCAGCAGGCCGATGACGATCGCCGTCGGCAGGCGATTGTCGCCCTGGATACGGCCCTGTTGCAGAACCGTTCGACCGAGGAGATCGATCGCCACTGGAAAGCCTGTCAGGCCAACCGCGTGGACGTTCCCCAGGAACTGCAACTTCGCTACAAGCAGCGTCGCACCGCCCTGGCCAACAAAGAGCGGTTGCGGCGGATGGCCTGGATCACCGCCGGCACCTCGGTCGCGACCCTGCTGCTGGTGCTGTTCGGGGCGCTGTGGTGGTCGTCGGCTGTGGCCAGTGACCGCCGCGATCGTCTGGCCGCGCTGGCGGAACTCATCGAGCAACGGCAATACGACCAGGCCCAGCAATTTTTGACTGAGTCGCACGCCCGCGATGCCCTCTTGTTTGACACGCCCGAAGGCCAGCGGGCCAAGGCGTCCGCCGAAACGGCCATCAGCGAAGAACATCGCCGCCGCGAGCGCTTCGCACGCTCCCTGGAAACCTTAGCCAACGAGTCGGGCCATCCGGCCGAACGTGCCCTGGCCGAGGCCGAGGCCCTGGCTCGCGGAGGGGGCGAACGGGCGGAAGTCGCCCGGGCGTTGGAAGATTATCGCCGCCGCCGTCAGGCGATGCGTCGTGATCGTGATCGTGCGGCCCTGGCCGAATTGGACCGCCTGATCGATCGGACCGTGGCCCTGGGCGGATCGCGGGAGGCCGTCGAACCGCGGTTGGCCGAGCTGAACAACATCGAAGAACGCTTGGGTGCGTGGCAATCGCAACGCGGCGAGCTGGGCACCCAAGGCGTGCAGCGGATCGATCGGTTGGACCGGCAGGTGTCGGCCACGCGGGGCATTCTGCGAAACGAGGCCGCCGAACTGGCCTTACTCGAAGAAATCACCCAGGCCGTGGGCCGGCCCAACCTCTATCGGGCCGCCTTGGATAAGTACCGTCAGACTCGGCCCGATGGAGCGCGGGCGTCGGCCTTTGAAACCGTTGGCGGCGAAAGCAATCTGTGGAGCGAACTCGAGGCCATCGCCAATCTGATCGACGAGATCAACCGGTCCGACCTCTCCCCCGGCCGGGCCTCGGGTTTGGCCAGCCGCTTGCGCGACGTCGTGCAGAGGCGGGTTCACCCCCATCACGAGACTCTGGAACAACGGCTGGCGTTGCTCACGCGGGTTGGCAATCGCAAAAACGCCGAGGGCACCATCTCCAGTCAGCGGTTGGAAACGTTTTTTTCGAATCCCTTTATGTCCAAGCTGCACTGTGTGACGCTCAAAAGTGGCGAACGCTACTACTTTCTTGAAGAACCCAGCCTTCAAGCCGCCAGCGGAGCCGTGCAGCTTCGGCATGTGATCAATCAAACCGGTCAGACCGCGACCACCCGGGTGGCCGAGGAGCAGATCGATTCGGTTGGTCGCGCGCCGCAGGCCGCCCTGAGCGAAGAACTGCTGGCTGTGCTGAAACCCCTGCATGAGGCCCTGGCCGACGACAGTGACAAGGCCGCCGATCTGGCCTGGGAGACCACGTTCATGAAGATGCTGGAGACCGCGTTGGCGGCCCAGGATGTGGATCCGCTGTTGCGGGCGATTATCGTTCGCGGCATTTGCAGCTATGGGGCCCAGGGCAGCGAACCGTTTCGCCAACGGGTGCAGTCACTGCAGGAGGCCTTCCAGGAAGCGGGACTCGATAACAACTACCTGTGGCTCAATCCCAGCAGCGAAGAAGGCCAGAAGCTGCGCGAGTCGGCCCAGGAACTGCTGCGGCTGGCGGCAACCCTCGACCGCTCGGTCAGCCCCATGGCCGTTGCCTACCAGCCGTTGGATATGGGCGTCACCTGGGCGGGCTGGTTGGATCGCTCGCGGGATGGCTGGACCATGCGGACCCGCGAGCCGCTCAATGGCAGTGGGCGATTGCGGGTGCTGCTGCCAGATCCCAACGATCCAGACAACGCGCAGTGGCACGCGGTGGGGCGGGTGACCAACGGCGTGGCCACGCTCAATGGCGTCACCGCTGTGAGCGGGCTGGCCGGCAGACCGGTTTATCTGACCGATGGCTGATGCGGCTGCCCCCGCGGTGAGTGACGGGTTCAGCCAGGCTGATCGATGGCCAGTTCGTGGGTGCTGAGCTGTTCGAAGCCGTCTTCGGTGATCAGATAGTTGTGCTCGACCCGCATGCCGCCGACGCCCGACACGAACTGGCCGGGTTCGATAGTCACGATATCGCCCACGGCCAAGAAGTCGTTGCTTTCGGCAACGATGTAGGGGGCATCGGGATGGCTGAGTCCCAGACCGTGGCCGGTGTGGGAACTCCAGTTCTTCAGCAGGTCCTGGGCCTGGAACGAGGCCTTGACCGCCGCGTCGATCTCGCGGCAGCTTCGACCCGGGGCCAGCAGGGCCTCGCCGGCCTTCAACGCCGCCACGCAGGCCTCGAACAGCCGCCGTTGTTCGTCGGTCGGGCGACCGCAGCAGAAGGTGTTGGCACAATCGCCCCGATAACCAAACAGCACCACCGAGAAGTCCAGCAGCACGAGATCGCCTTCGGCCACCTGGGCCAGACTCGGCGGTCCGCCGCCGCCCACGGTTCGCTCGCCGCAGACGAAATCGCCATACACACTCGCCTGCTGACCAGCAGCCCGCAGGGCCGCGTCCTGGATCAACAGAAAAATCTCCAGCTCGCTCATCCCGGGGCGGACCTCGCGCCGGGCGGTCTCAAAGCCCGCGGTCATCGCCTCCAGCGAGCAACGCACCAGGGCCACCTCGTCGGGATCCTTGCCCCGCCGCAACTCGCGGAGGAAGCCATCCAGCGGCACCATCTCGACCCCCGCCCGCGACGCCCGCAGCCCTTCGACGATGCCGGCGGGCAGGGCGCCTTCTTCGTACCCCACGCGCACGCCCGGGGTGTCGCGAAGCTGTTCGAGCACGCTTTCTACCAGCAACCGTCGCCGCGGGGTCTCGGCCGAGTGCTTGCCGTCGTACCAAGCGGGCAGGACCCGTTGGTCGACGTGGGCCTGCTCGGCGTAGCTTTTGATCATGCTGTCGGCGACCAGCACCGAGCCGCCTTCGGCATCGAGAATCAGCACGCCGCCGGCATCATTGGCCCGAAACACAAACGGCGAGATCCAAAAGTTGCCGAAGTACATCAGGCTCTTGGGATCGGCCAGCAGCACGAAATCCAGCGGCTCGCTCACCGTGCCCCAGAATCGCGCGCGGCGTTGAGCACATCCTTCGGCAGTCAACATGGTCAGCAGCTCATCGTCCAGAGAAGAAGGAATCGTCGTGGCCCAAGGCCCGGCCAGTGCGATCAACCGCCATCGGCGAATTCGGGATAGAGGTTCATGCCGCCATCCACGCACAGGCTGATGCCCATGCAGTAGTCGCTCTGATCGCTGGCCAACCACACGGCGGCCCGGCCGATGTCCTCGATCTCGCCAATGCGATTGTAGGGCACCAGCTCCATCAGCGCTTTGTAGGCTCCGGCGGTCTCCCAGGCGGGCCGATTGATCGGTGTGCGGATCGCCCCCGGCGCGATGCCGTTGACGCGAATCCGGTAGGGAGCCACTTCTTGGGCCAGGCTCTTCATAAACAACAGCACGCCGCCCTTGCTGGCGGCGTAGTTCACGTGGCCCGCCCAAGGGATGAACTCATGCACGCTCGAGATGCAAATGATCTTGCCCAGGGCCACGCTCCGTTCGGGGTCGATCGACTGCCGCTTGTATTGCCGCACCGCCGCCCGAGCACACAGAAACTGGCCGGTCAAATTGACCCCCATGACCGTGTTCCATTGGTCGAGGGTCATGTCGTCGATGTTGGCATCCTGCTGCAAGCCGCTATTGGCCACCAGGATGTCCAGCCGACCAAACGCTTCCAGGGCGTGGGCGAACATCGCCTCGACCTGGTCCTCCTGGCTCACGTCGCACCGGTGAATCACGCCCTTGCCGCCAGCGGCCTCCACGGCGGCCAATGTCTCCTCGGCGCCTTTTTGGCTGCTGTTGTAGTTGATCAGCACATCGGCCCCGGCGGCCGCCATGGCCACGGCGATTCCACGGCCAATGCCGGAACTCGCCCCAGTGACAATGGCCTTCTGGCCAGCCAACAGCCGTGGGGCCGGCACTTGGGGGAGGTGAATCGGCAACGAAGTCGGGTCGTTCGACGGCGTCATGGGTCGGCATTGAGGGGCGCGTTGGTCTCGGAATCGCTTCACCTCGGCCACGTCACTCGCCGGAGTGCGGCCCTGGAGGGTGCCGACCAGTACCGGGGGTGCGAAGCGCGGTCCCGTAGCCTTCCCGAAAGCCTGCGGCGATTCAAGGGCCACAGCACGAAAAATGTGTAACGCGCCATTAGAAATGTCCCCTTAAGCGACCAATAGAAATGTCCCGTGGCATCCTCCAATAGGAGGATGCCATGGAGACAATTTCGATGAGCCGTGATGAGCGGAAGCGGTTGGTGGTGC
>JBJHDE010000085.1:0-12628 GCA_050486385.1 Planctomycetales bacterium
CAATGGAACAAGAGATGTGGAGTGGTCGCCCGCGGCACAAACTTTGTTTGAAATGTTGGGCAGCGATCCCTTAGCCGCGGTTGACCTGGGCGACTTCTTGCCACAGATGGGCGCTGGCCCGAATGCCGCGATGGAAGTCGGCCAGATGGAACTTTTCGTTGGGGCCGTGCAGGTTGTCGTCGTTGAGTCCCCAGCCCAGTAGTAAGGTGTCGGCGCCCAGAATCTGGGCGAACTCGGCCACCACGGGGATGGACCCGCCCTCGCGAATGAACACCGGCGGCTGGCCGAAACCCGCGGCGATGGCCCGTTGGGCCGCTTGCAGGTAGGGGCTCTCCAGCGAGACGACCACGCCCGGGGCATTGCCGGGGAAATGCTCAAGCTCCAGGGTCACGCCTGGTGGCAGGTGGTGTTCGCAGAACCGCCGCAGGCCGGCGGACACGCGGTCGGGATCCTGCCGGGGGACGAGCCGGAAGCTGAGCTTGGCGCTGGCCACGGCGGGCAACACGGTCTTGGCCCCTTCGCCTTGGTAGCCGCTGGTCAGGCCGTGGACGTCGAGCGAGGGTCGGGCCCAGCGGCGTTCCAGCGTGGAGTAGCCGGTCTCGCCGATCAGGGAGTTGACGCCAATCGAGGCGGCGAAGGCCGACTCGTCGAAGGGCAACGCGGCCAGCTTCTGGCGTTCTTCGGCCGTGAGTTCCTGCACATCGTCATAGAACCCCGGCACCTGGATGCGTCCGTCGGGGCCAATCAGCTCGCTGAGCAGCTTGCACAAGACCAGGGCCGGATTGGCGACCGCACCGCCGAACACGCCCGAGTGCAAATCCTGCCGGGGTCCGCGGATGGTGAGTTCGTGGTAGCTCATGCCCCGCAGGCCGTAAGTGATGGCCGGCATGCCGGGGCCGAACTGGGCGGTGTCGCTGATCACGACGCAATCGCAGGCCAATTGCTGCTTGTAGCGCTGAAGAAAGTCGGCCAGATGGGGGCTGCCGATTTCCTCTTCGCCTTCAATGAGATAGGTCAGGTTGATTGGCAAGCCGCCTTCGACGGCCAACCAGGCCTCGGTGCTGAACACGTGGGTCAGCATCTGGCCTTTGTCATCGGTGGCGCCCCGGGCGACGATGTTGCCATCGCGTCGGGCGGGCTCGAAGGGCGGCGTGATCCACTGGTCCAATGGATCGGGCGGCTGCACGTCGTAGTGCCCATAGACCAATACCGTCGGGGCCGAGGGCCCGGCCCGATGCCACTTGGCCACCACAATTGGGTGGCCGGGCGTGGGGTGCAGTTCGGCCTCCAGGCCCATCGCTTCAAAGCGGGCCAGGAGCCAGTGGGCGGCCCGCTCGACATCGGGCTTGTAGTGGCGGTCGGCACTGATGCTGGGAATCCGCAACAGCTCGCACAGGGCCTCCTCAAATTGGGGCCCTCGCTCGCCCAGGGCGGTCTCAATGGCTTGCATGCGCGATGGTTCCTGCGTGGGGCGCGAAGTTTATCACAGCCTGGGGCGAATGTCAGGAACCCTCGGGGTGGTTCCAGTCAATACTGGGGAGGCGCCGCGGGTCGAAGTTCGAAAAAAATCGCGGACTCGCGGCGACATGGGCCCCGCTGCGGGGTTAGTGATGGCAGGCCAAGTCGCGAACTCGGCACGTGGCTGGCTGCGCGCAGGGGACGGGTTTCTCGGTGATCTCCGCGACCTGTGGGCCAGGTTTTAGGCAATCCGAGGGGGGCTCGACCCGGTCGGTGTTTCGCGGACCCCAGAGACTGAGCTAGAATCGAAAGGGAATGCCGGCCTCGGGCGTGGCCCCGCGCCCCGCGAACCGTTCGAGTGACTTGAAGGGCGGCCAACGCCATGGCGGCGAGTTCGCCCAATCCACTGACGACCACAACTGACAGCCCCTGCTTCTCTGGGAGACAAATCCGATGCGTCGCCATCCGCGAGTTCTAGGGGGCGTGGCCCTGTTGTGCCTCAGCCTGGTGAGTCTGGTTTGGGTGTTGGAGGTCATGGCTCAACCCCCGCAAGGCCGACCGGGGACCCGACCGCGACCGGGACAGGGCGAACAGAACCGCGACCGCGAGCGGAACACGCCGGCGGCGAATCCGCTGTCCGAGGCGCGAAGCTCGCCGACTGATGCCAAGTTTCGGCAGGTCCACCAGGAGTTTTTGCGGTCGGGCATGGATGTGGTCAACGAGTACATGACCAATGCTGATCGCAGTCGCGATTCCGCCGTCCGCCGCAGCGAGCACGAAAAGGCCAAGGTGGTGTGCCAACAGCTTTTGCGAATTGAACCCAATTTCACGCCCGCTCAGCAGATGCTGGAGCGCATCAAGGCCCTGGAGAGCCAGGCCGAATCGGTGACCTTCGATGTCGAGGCCAATCAGAACTGGCAAGACACCGGGGTGCGGGTGTTTGTTGGCAAGCCAGTGCGTTTGACCGTCGAGGGGCAGTGGAACCTGCGGATCGATGTGCCGGTGGGCCCCGACGGCCTGGAACTGCCCCGCGAAGTCAGCCGCTTCAAATTGGGCGAACTGGTGGGCGTGATCTTTGCGGGCAGTCTTCGCGATGTCGAGCCCTTCTCGGTGGGCCAGGGCAAGGAGTTTGTCGCCGAACGCAGCGGGGCGCTCTATCTCAAAATGAACGGCCTCGATCCCGCCAACAACAGCGGCAAGGTCCGCGTCCGCATCGAAGGCACCTTCGAGATGAAATCCGGCGGCCGTTGAGTGGAGGGTGAGATTTTCTGAGAATCAGTGGCCTCGCGATGAGGCTGCCGATAAATTGGGGGGTCAAAGCGGCGTTTCGGGCGACAATCCTGGAATGTCGTGTTGCGCGTTTGACTCTCACCAAGAAATATGGAATGGCCCACTCATGGCCCGAGGTGGCTGACCTCAAGACACGGTTAGACGAAATACGACGGGCGAGTGCTAATCCAGGCACTTCAGAACTGGTTGTGGAGTTTAGTGGCCGAGGCTATCGGTTCGCCAGCATATCCTATGCAACGTCTAGCCAGTTTGCGGATGGCGAAGGGGCTCGCATCCATGGTGGGCGGTTTACCCCCCGCAGTGGCCCACGAACCGTTTATGTCGCATTGGAACGCCACACTGCCTACGAGGAACTCGAGGCAAGTCTGGAGTACTTTCAGTTGCTTGCGAGCACATTCACACCTCGCGTTTTCGCCGCCATCGCCATCCACGCCGACGTCATTTTGGATCTGACGTGTCCTGAAACGTTGGTTGCGCTTGGGATTAGTCAGCACCAGATAGCAGAGGAGTGGCGTCATCTATCAGCATCCAAGGTCGCAGGGACTCAGGTGTTTGGGCTGCTGGTCTTCGAGGCGGGCTTCGAGGGGATACTTTACCCCTCAGTACGAAGAGCAGAGGGGCGGAATCTCGCCTTGTTTCCCGACGGACTTCGAGAGACAAGCTACGTGCTCCCCCTAGACCTTGCATAAATTCCTGCAATTTTGCAGGCAAAAGCATTGACTCGCGGGAGATTCTGCCGAACAATAGTCAGTGGGCAAAGACTCGTAGAAGCCACTTGTGCAGAACATCGTTTGGGCGACTACTTTTCGCCTTTTTGACCCGTTTTGCAGCGTACAACTAAACAGGGGTGTTGAGATGACTGGGCGTACTAGCATGGCTGATTTTCTCGGCCAGAATGCCCCCGACCCAACGCCCGAGGCCCTCCGAGGTCTGCGGGATCGGATGGGGCTCGGTCGGGCGGATTTCGGTCGGCTGGTGGGCTTGTCGGAGCGATCGGTCGCCAGTTGGGAGTCGGGGACCGAACTCAAAGCCGCCAGCCTGCGAAAGATCGTCGAGATCGCCCGACTGTATGACAGGCTGCGGGCCTCGTTCCCATCGGCCGAGGAGCTGGGCCGCTGGCTCAAGACGTCCAACACCGCCTTCGAGGGTTCTACCCCGTTGCAGGTCATTGAGCGGGGCGAGATCGATCGTCTTTGGCAGATGGTCTACCTGGTCGAGTCGGGCACTCCAAGCTAATTCCCCAATCATTTGGACCATAAGCAATCCGTCCAAGTGGCCCGTGAGGGCGGTGGCTTCCCCCGGTTTTCACAATTTTGTCAATTGATTCTTCCGCGAGACCCGGCTTCAATACAGGTTCTGGTTGGATTTGGCCGGGGGGCGGTCTCTGTTGATGGCCCTTCCGGTGTGGTCAAACTGGGAACCGAAGTGGTTGTGGTCGCCGCGCCCCCCTGGGCGGGGCGCTCGTCTCGGTCGAGGACGTACTCGTCCCTCTCTCCATGCACCAGGCGGAACAGGCCGTCTATATCTATTTAAGGCGGCTTGAAACGAGTCGACTTGTCGGTCCCCGCGACCTGGACGCGGCCCTCGAGGCTTTTGAGGCCGAGCAGGGACCGCTCTCGAATTTGGCCGACGTCGACGCCCTGGCCAACTTCCTGATCGACCGGGGGTGTCTGACCCGCTGGCAGCACCGCAAACTGGTGGCCGGCCGTCATCAGGGCTTCTTTCTGGCCAACTTCAAGCTGCTAGAACACCTGGGCAGCGGCGGAATGAGCGAGGTCTACCTGGCCGAGCACATCCGCATGCGGCGACGTGTGGCCATCAAAATTCTGCCGGTCGATCGCGGCAAGCAGGGCTCCTGCCTGGAGCGTTTTCGCATCGAGGCCCAGGCCGCCGCCCGGCTGGATCATCCCAACATTGTGCGGATCGACGACTTCGGCAACGTGGGCGAGCTGCACTACCTGGTGATGGAGTACGTCGACGGGCCCGATCTCGCACAGCACGTGCAGGCCGTGGGACCGCTGCCGGTGGTGGACGCGATGGAGCTGATCGCCCAGGCGGCCGACGGGTTGCAGCATGCCCATTCGAAGGGCTTGGTCCATCGCGACATCAAACCCAGCAACCTGCTGATGGATGCCTCGGGGCACCTCAAGCTGGTGGACCTGGGCTTGGCTCGGCTGGACGAGGCCGCTGCGGCCTCGGTCACCATGCGGTTCAACGACGGCATTCTGGGGACCGCCGACTACCTGGCGCCCGAGCAAGTGTTGGACAGTCATGGCGTGGACCACCGCTGCGATTTGTACTCGCTGGGCTGCACGCTGTACTTTCTGCTCACCGGGCGTCCGCCGTTTCCCAAGGGCACCGTGACCCAGCGGATGTTGGCCCACCTCAAGCGCGAGCCCGCCCCGGTCCGCGAGCTGCGGCCCGATGTGACCGAGTCGTTGGAAGCCATCATCCGCAAGCTGATGGCCAAGCGTCGGGAAGACCGCTTTCGCTCGGCCCGAGAAGTGGCCCAGGCCCTGCGGAACTGCGCGGCTCACCTGTCGGGGCAAGCCAGCAGCCGTGGCGAAACGGCCGTTACCGACACGGCGATTCTTGGTGGATCGCAGATCACGCAGCTCGTCCCGCTCATCGAGCCCGACCCTTCGCCCGAGCTAGACGCTCGGGCACTTCAACCGGCCCGGCGACGGACGTCGATGCGAACGGGTCTGGGGATGGGGCTTGGTGTCGCTTTGTTATCACTTGTCTTGACCCTTATTTTGTTGAGTTGGCTGCCCGGTGGCGATCGCGGCGGAGTGGCTCCCACGGGGCCAGTCCACTTCGATCCCCAAGCGGTGCTGATGGTCGACTGCGGGCGGATTGTCAGCGAATATCCGCACCAAGAGCGGGGATTTGCCGTCGAACTCCGCCAGGGTGAACGATTCGACGCCTCGCATCCTCGGGCCCCGTTGCAGCATGGCTGGCGGTCGGCGGGTGGCGTGGCCTTTGATCTTGTCCTTCCCACCCCGATGTCCGGTGAGTTACGCTTGGTCACTCCCGCGTCTAATCCTTCCTATGGGGTGTTGCTTGACGGTCAACAGGTGGTCACAGTCAATCAGTCGGTTGGCGGCTTCCGTCGCGTGGTCGTGCCGGTGCGTCCGGAGACCAGTCGTGGCGGACGCGTCCAAGTGCGATTGACGGCTGAGGCCGATCAGTTGGTCGTGATCCATCGGATCGAGTTCGTGCCTCGCTGAAGCCTTGCTTGACCAAAGTGATGGCGGTTTGCCAGGACGTTGTGACCCCGGTGGGTCTGCGGCGTCGGCCGAGTTTTGGCTGGGTTTCAGGATGAGCGCGTGCCGAGTGTCTGGGACGGATCGTCCCGTCGGAATCTCTCGAGGTTGGTAGCGAAAAGCGTGCAGTCCGAAAACCGAACACTCCGAGGCTGGCTGGCGGTGGGCCTGGGGTTGGGAATGGCCTTGGTGTTGACCGCGCCCGAATGGGCCGGTGCCCCGTGGGCCATGGATTCTGATCGGCCCGAACTCAACCGGATGGCGGCGGTGGCCGTGTTGATGGCCGTGTGGTGGGTCACCGAGGCGGTGCCGTTGGCGGTGACCAGCCTGATTCCCCTGGCGGCTTTCCCGTTTTTGGGAATTCTTGACCACAAAACGGTCGCCAATCAGTATTTCAATCAGAACATCGTTTTATTCTTAGCGGGCTTTCTGATTGCCCTGGCGATCGAGAACAGCGGTCTGCATCGGCGGATTGCGCTCAACATCGTGGTCAGTACGGGCAACCGTCCGGCCCTGATTGTGTTGGGCTTTATGGTGGCCACGGCGCTGTTGTCGATGTGGATTTCGAACACGGCCACCACGCTGATGATGCTGCCCATCGCCGTGGGCATTCTGGCACACTTGGACGCCGAGAGTTTGAACCTGCCGCCCGACAAGCGGCCGCGGGGGTCGTTGGCGCCGTCGCTGCTGCTGGGCATTGCCTACGCGGCGAGCCTGGGCGGCAATGCCACGAAAGTGGGCACACTGCCGAACATCGCCTTCGCCAGCTTATACGAGGAGCACTACGGTCGGGCGATTGACTTTATGGATTGGATGTGGGTAGCCCTGCCGATCTCGGTGATTTTGGTGGCGGTCACTTGGGCCTGGTTGGTGTTTGTGATGTTTCGGCCGCGGCTGCGGCATTCGATTGACGCCCACAAGGTGGTCGTCGAACAACTTCAGGCCTTGGGGCGGATGCGGCAGGCCGAGTTCCGTGCATTGGTGGTGCTGGTGAACACTGCGCTGCTTTGGATTTTTCGCGAGCCTGTCGAAGGCTGGGGCTGGGCCCCGGCTCTGGGGTATGGCGGAGTCAACGGCCTGATCGGCGACAGCACTCCGGCGGTGTTGATGGCGATTCTGTGCTTCGTGATTCCCTCAGGCGGGCAACCCGGCGAGCCGCTGTTGAAGTGGAGCGATTCGGTCCGCGTCCCCTGGGGGGTGCTGTTGTTGTTGGGCGGGGGCTTGGCCTTGGCCCGTGGATTGAGTGGAACCGGGCTCGACGGCTTCCTGGGCGAACGCCTGGCCGAGGCCCTGGCTGGTCAGTCGGTGCTGGTGATGATGCTGCTGTCGACCGCTGGTGTGACCACCCTGACGGAACTCACCAGCAACACGGCGACCCTGCAGATGATTTTTCCCCTGTTGGCCAGCACCCTGGATCAGCTCGAACTGACGCCGATGCTGTTGCTCATGCCCGCGGCCATGGCCGTCAATTGTGCCTTCATGTTGCCAGTGGCCACCCCACCCAACGCTATTGTTTACGGGAGTGGGCGGATCCACATGCGGCAGATGGTGGCCGCCGGTGTGATGCTCAACATCCTGGCGGTGTTGGTGATCGTGGCCGTGATCTGGCTGATGTTTCGTTAAGTCCCCCGCTTATTGAACCTCGCGGCTGCCCCTTCGCCGCTGGGCCCGGATTGAGTCTGGGCGTGAATTGAGTCTGGGCGTGGATTGAGTATGCGTTTCCTTCCCGTCGGCGTCAGGCATTGATGGCTGGCTTCGAGCTGACAACCTGGATCGGCTGGGCCGCCGTGGCCGCTTTGCCAACCCCTTGGGTCTGGCGGTGGTGGACGGCACGGACACCCCGTCCCGGCGGCGAGCCTACCGGCGATGCTGCTTCGTCAGCCGATGCTCCCCCGCCCGCCGACGCCGTGCAGGTGCCTTTCTCGCCGTATTGGCCCGTGGCGGCTTGCGTGTTGGATCGCCAACTCACGGTGCTGGACCTGACCGAAACCTGGGCCGAGGCCCTGGGCTGCGATCGCCGCGCTTGCCAGGGCCAACCGCTTGAGAACCTGATCGCCTTTGAAGGCGTCAGCAGCTTGAATCTCGCACACCCCGCCGCCGACCTGTTGGCCGGACTGTGGGATCGCACACCCAGTCCCGTGGGGCCCATCCGGGTGCGAGGTGTTCATCCTGGTGGCGACGGTTGGCGGTTTTCGGCCACCGCCCACGGTGACCGAGCCGTGGCCTTTTTTACGCCCGAAGGCGAAGCGGTTGTCCCCGACAACCAGCCGGCGGCCGTCGACCAGCAGGATGCCCTGGTCGCGCTGGTCGAGAGCAGCGCCGATCTTGAGGCCGTGGCCGATCTCAGCGGAGCGATCGTGTTTCTCAATCGTGCCGGCCGGTTGATGCACGGCTTGCCGCCCGAGGGCCCGTTGCCGTCGCTGACGCTGTCGGACCTGTTCGTGCCGTCGACCGCCGAGCGGATTCGGCGCGAGGGCCTGCCGGCGGTGTCCGAACACGATCACTGGCATGGTGAAGGGCAGAGCCGGCTGCCGCGGGCCTCGGTGCCCTTGGAAGTGGCGATCCGCATTCATCTGGTCCGCGATCGCCAGAGCGGCCTGCCTCGCTGTCTGGTGATCAATCGCCAGGACATCAGCGACCGCAAGCGCTACGAAGACGAACTGCGGCGGGAGTTGTTGGTCTTCGAGAACATCAGCGAAGGCTTGCTGCTGTTGGACGCCCAAGGCGCGATTGTCGATGTGAATGCCGCCGCCGAGCGGATCTTCGGTCGGTCGCGAAGCAAGTTGCTGGGGCTGACCCCCAAGGCCGCCCTGGGCCTGACGGCGGGCTCGATAGAAGACACCACCTTGGGCCGACCCGAGGTCGAACAATTGGTGCGGGCCGACGGGCAAGCCCTGGCCGTCGAAGTGACGGTCGTGCCCCTGCAACAGCCCGACGGCACACGGCAGGGCCAACTGTGCGTGACCCGCGACATCACCCAGCGGCACCGCGCCGATTCGATCCGGCGTCGCTTGTTCGAGTTCGAAAAGCTGCTGGCCAAGACCTCGACCCAGTTCCTGCGACTGGAACCCGACCAGGTTGACTCGGGCGTGATCAACGCCCTGGGGCTGGTAGGCTCGTTTGTCGGCGTGCGTCGCTTGGGCCTGTTCCGCGTGGACTCCGACAACACCATCGGCATCACCCATGGCTGGGCCGAGGTCGATAGCGAACCGTTTTCCAGCCCGGTGGCGGCGCAGGTGGCCCAGCGCTTCACTCCCGCGATCGAACGGCTGTGGCTCTCGGAACTGGTCGTGTTGCCGGCACCGTCGGGCGAAGGCTCGGGGTCGCAGTCGGCGGCCCTGTTGGTGCCGATGACCTCGGGAGGAGAACTGACCGGCTTTCTGGCTTTCGAGGGATTGGACCGCGAGAGCATTTGGACCGACGAGGCCCGCGGCCTGCTCCGCCTGTTGGCCGAACTGCTGGTCAACGTGCTCGACCGCCACCAGGCCGAACAGGCCCTGCGGCACAGCGAGCACCGTCGGCAACTGGCCCTGGAAGCCACGCAAGAAGGCATCTGGGACTGGAACCTGAAAAGCGGAGCGATCTACCTCAGCGAACTCTGCCGCAGCCTGTTGGGGCACCAAAGCGACGATTGGCAGCCCACGCCCGAGGCCTGGCACGACGCGGTGCATCCCGAGGATCGGGCCGAGGTCGATCAGCGGTGGACCGCCCATTTGGCCCAAGAAACGGCCGTCTATGAAAGCGAGCATCGCCGTCACACCGCCAGCGGCGCATGGCGGTGGTTTTTGGAACGCGGCAAGGTCGTGGACCGCGATGCCTCGGGCCAACCGACGCGGGTGACCGGGACACTGAAAGATATTGAGCGGCAGAAGCGGTTCGAGCTGGAGCTTCGCGATGCCCGGCAACGGGCCGAGGCGGCCAGCCAGGCCAAGAGCCTGTTTCTGGCCAATGTCAGCCACGAGATTCGCACGCCGATGAATGCCGTGGTGGGCATGACGCAGTTGGCCCTGGATACCGATCTGTCGCCCGAGCAAAGGGAGTACCTGTCCACGGCTCGCGACGCGGCCCGGAGCCTGATGCGTTTGCTGAACGACCTGCTCGACTTCTCGCGGCTGGAAGGCGGCAAGCTGGTTCTGGAAGAAGCCCCGTTCGATTTGATCACCACGCTGGACGAGGCCGTCCGCACGCTGGCCTTCGCCGCCCACCAGAAGCGACTCGAGCTGGTGGCCAGCATCGCCCCGGATGTGCCGCGGCAACTGATTGGCGATGCCGGCCGCTTGCAGCAGATTGCCATGAATCTGCTCGAAAACGCCGTCAAGTTCACCCACGCCGGCGAGGTCGAGCTGCGGGTCGAACTCAAGCGGCTGGCCGAGAACCACGTCGATGTACACCTCACGGTCCGCGATACCGGCATTGGGATTCTGCCCGAAAAGCAGCGGGACATTTTCGAGGCCTTCGTCCAGGCCGATAGCTCGACCACCCGGCGGTACGGCGGCACGGGCCTGGGGTTGGCGATCTCGTCGCAATTGGCCCATCACATGCATGGGCACCTGTGGGTCGAAAGCGTGCCCGAGCGGGGCAGCCTGTTTCACCTGGTCGCGCGATTCGGCCTCCAGGCCTCACAGCCCAGCGATCCACCCCAAGCCACCACCGACAGTGGGCCGGTCTGGCTGATTGAGTCGCACGACACCGGGCGTCGCCGAGTGGCCGAGACCCTGGCGGCCTGGGGCTACCCGGTTGTGGCCGTCGCGACGATTGAGGATCTGCCCAGCGAGAGCACACCCGAGTGGATCATCTGGATGCCGCGCGAGGCCACGGTCGAGCGATTGATGCAGGACGTCCAGCGGCTCCAACGGCTCAGTCGTAAAGCCCCGCTGACCATCGCGCTGGCTCAACACGAATTGCTTCGCTTTGGCCCGCGGCTGCGGACCTGCGGTGGGGTGGCCGTCGTCGCGCGGCCCATCAGCGAGCGATCGCTGGCCGAGAGCCTCGACTGGGCCGCCGAGTGTGCCGGCGAGCCGCCGATCGAGCCGGTTGTAGAAGTCGAGATCATTCCCCCGCGCAGCCTGCATGTGTTGGTGGCCGAAGACATGCCCGCCAACCAGCGGCTATTGATGAAGATTCTCAAGCGTTCGGGGCATCGGGTCACCGTGGCCAGTGACGGTCGCGAGGCCGTCGAGCTGTGGCGGGATGGAGCCTTCGACCTGGTGCTGATGGACGTGCAGATGCCACGGCTCGATGGGTTGGCCGCCACCCGCGAGATTCGCTCGCTTGAGCAATCGGACAATACCCCCACGCGGGTCCCGATTGTGGCGATGACCGCCCATGCCATGCCCGAAGACCGCAGCCGCTGCCTGGCGGCCGGCATGGACGATTACCTGCCCAAGCCGCTGGAGATTGAGCAGCTTGTCGCCGTCATGGAACGATTGTCCGAGGGCAGTTCCGCCCGCAACGCCACCGGCGAAGCCATCGCGGACGGGCCCTGAGGGTTGATCCCCAAGCGGGAGGCCTGTGCGATTCGGTCCGTTATCAGCATCGGCCCAGCATGGGGCACCGCGATGGATCGGGGCTCACGCAAGGCGGCAACTCCGGTGAGTCTATCGCCCTTCGTTTCCTAGGGACGATCGCCCGCGTCGGTCGCTAGCGATGGCAAGAATCCTGGCGGCGATCCGTCAGGCTTGGCTCGGGCGGGGCAATCGGCGGTCGACCAGCGGGGCCAGCACCAAGGCGACGACGGCCAAGAAGCAGGCGAAGGCCGGCCAGTCGCCAAGCGCCAGGTAGACCGACGCCCGGGTGTCGGGCAGGACCTCGGCCATGTGGACCGCTGGGGCCTGGCGCGGGCCCTTCCACAGCACACGGCCGCTGCTATCGACATGGGCCGACAACCCGCCATTGGCGGCGATCACCAGCGGACGACGGCACTCGATGGCGCGGAACACGCCGCAGGCCAGGTGCAAATCGAGTTCGGCGGAACCATCGAACCAACTGTCATTGGTCAGGTTGGCCAGAATCGTGGGGCCTTGATCGGCGGCCATCTGGCTGGCCACCTGCCGTCGGACCAGATGCGGCACGGTGCTCTCAAAGCAAATGGTCACGGCCACCCGCTCGCCGGCCAGTTCCAAGGCGGGTTGCTCGATGTCGCCGCGCTCGATGCCGATGATGGGGATCTGCAGCCAGTCGAACAGGCTTGGGAAGTATTCCACAAACGGAATGTACTCGCCAAACATCACCGGATGGGCTTTGCTGTAGCGGTGGCTCGGGCCTTCCTCGGGCGAGATGGCCAGGGCGACGTTGTAGCTCTTGCGGCCCTCGTCGGTGAACTCCATCACGCTGGCGCCCAGCAGGAGCGACGTCTCCAGGTCCTCGGCCAGGCGACGGAGATTGCGATTGCGGAGGTACTCGATTCTCCGCATGACCGTTTCGTCGGCGTCGTCGAAGAAGCCGGTCGGGGCATCGCCGGTCACGTAGGGGATGGTCGGCGGGAAGCTGGCTTCGGGCCAGACCATCCAATCGGGATCTTGGCCGGCGGCCTCGATGGCCAATCGGCCGTAGTGTTCGAAGTTGTCGTCGGGATTGCCCTGGTCGCCCATTCCCTGACGGATGTCGCCCTGCAC
>JBJHDE010000086.1:0-12623 GCA_050486385.1 Planctomycetales bacterium
AACCTGGGCAATGCCTCGAGCCACACGAACACGAATCTGCCGATTCTGGCCGCGGGCGGGCGATTCCGGCACGGACAGCACCTGGCCTACGACGCCGAGAGCCCGCCGCCGTTGGGCAACCTGTTTGTCAGCTACTTGCAGCACCTGGGGCTCGAGACCGACCGGTTTGCCTCGGCAACGGGGACGCTGACTGGCCTGGAAACCGCCTGACAGTAGGGGCCGCTTACCCCTCACCCCACACCCTTTTCCCGGTGGATTCGACTGGATTCTGCCTGCACAGCCCGTAGACAATTGATAGAGTGAGGGGAGTTTGCTTCATGGGGCGGGTCGCATTCGCGCGCCCACCCCAACCGCGATTCCGCGGCGGCCCCCCCTGGTTTTTCGAAGCTGGCGGTGGGGATGGCTTCTCTCGAATAGGCTGCTGGCCTGGGCGCTTGGGCGATGGCCCTAGCGCTCGACCGATGGCCACCGCGGCATGGGATAGGGGGCCGAAAGCCTGCGAGGCCGGGCCCGACAACGGGTCGTTTTATTGTACTGCGGATCTTCTGGCTCTGTCGCAATCGACCATCATGAGCACATCGGAGAAATTGCGGTGCCCGGGTTGCGGGACCGAACTCTCAAGCCGCGCCTGGAAGAGTTGCCCTCTTTGCGGCACGAGCCTGGCCCAGAGCGATCGCGCAGCGGCGGCTCCTCAGCATAGCCAGCAACCCGCCCGCGAGACCTCGGCGGCCTCGGGTTCGGCCACCGGTGGCGGCGAGCGGGCGGCCACTGGCGGCGAGCACCGCGGCGGCTTTGAGATCTCGCAGTCGGCGATGGACCTGTTTCCGGGCATCCAGAACTGGCAACCGTTGCAGTCGACTGGCAATCCCTACGCGGCCCAGTTTTCCTCGGAGTACCAGGAGGACGAGGACGCCAGCGAGGAAGGGCCCGACCACGATGTCCAGGCGCTGGGCCTGGCGCCGGACGAAGTCTTGCCGGAAGGCGTGTCGGATCAAGGAGCCCTGGATCCCAGCCACGACAGCAGCGATATTCTTTCCGGAGATGGCGATGCCTCGGCACGGCTGACCGACGACGAATTCGTGCGGCTGTTGCGCTCCGGGCAGTCGCCGTTTCATGGGGAAGCCGGCTCCGAGAAGCCACCGTCTCAATTGCCGGCTGAAGGCACCGAGTCGGCCTCGGACCATGCCTACCGCAGCGGCGTGGTGCCCGAAGCCCCTGACCTGGGCCGCGGCGAGTTGCCCGGCCTGCACGAATCGGTGATCGGCGACCTGTACGACGGCGAGCCGGCTCCCAGCGGATTCGCCACGCAGTTGGGCAGTTTTCACTCGCTCAACGACGACGATGGCCGCTCAGCGCTGGACGATCCCGAGCCGCTGGCCGCCGGCGAGACGGCGGCATCCGACCAGGCCACCCTGGGCGACGGCCCCGAGTTTGAGTTCCCCGAGCCGGGCTCGTCGGACGTGCCGTTTGCCCGCGAGGCGGCCCCGCCCGACACCAAGGAGCCGTTGGCTGATTTGCCCTTTGCCCGGGGACTTGAGGACGCAAACCACTTGGGTCTGCGGGATGGTTCGCTGACGGCCCCTCAGGGCGAGTTGCCGCCCGACGACGACGAGCCGCCAGCGTGGGTTCCCGCCGGGGATGCCCAATCCTGGAACAACCCGCCCTCGCCAGCCGCGGCGGCTGGCGACGCGCTGGCCGACGCCCCACTGCCGGACGACGACGAATTCGCCCAACAGGCCGATGCCGCATTGGCCGCCGCCCAGGACCCGGACGGCTGGGAGCAGACGGCCCCTGAGTATCAGGCCGGTCCCAAGTTTCATGCCAACCCTGAGTATCAGACGGCCCCTGAGTATCAAGCGGGCACCGATCACCCAGCCGGCGACGAGTACCAAGCTGGCGACGAGTACCAAACGGCGGGTGCCGCGTATCAGACCGAGGATCACGACCCCGAGGCCGGCGCCGCTTGGGACACCGGCCAGGCCGCCACGGCGGACCGTTGGCAGGAGTCGCCGGAGCCTGAATCGGCCCCGGCTTACAACGCTCCGCAGGGCTATGCCGATGGCGAAGGCAGCCCGTACTCTCAAGCGAGTGGCTACTCGGAGGCGGGCCAGTACGGGGCGTCAGCACCCTACGACGACCACGATGCGCAGGGCCACGTCGCCGAACCCTCGAAGGGCCGGATGATGCAACGCCCGCGACCCGAGCCCCATCCCAAGAAGAAGAAAAAGAAGAAGGCCGAAGTCCAGCCCAAGCGCGAACGAAAGCCAACGAGCCCCGCGGTCCGCCAGTTGGCCATCTTCACCGTGCTGATCCTGGCCCTGGGCGGAGGCTACTGGTACGCCGAGTCCACGGGCTGGACCGATCAGGCCCGCGATGCGATGCAGACCTGGTTGGCCTCGCTGGAGCCCGTCGCCGAGGTGCCCGAGGAGGCGGCGGTAGTCGAAACCGAGCCCGAGGAGGTCGTCACGTTGCGGCGGCAGGAGCAAGAAGCCGCCCGGTATGCCGAATACCTCCGCGATCCGCAGTTCCAGCGGCAGAGCGTTCGGAAGTTGGTCGAGATTGGCGAGCCGGCCGTCCCCGCGTTGATCGAACTATTAGAGGATTCCAGCCCGCGGGTCCGGCAAATGGCTTGTGTGGCCCTGGCCGAGATTGGCCCCGACGCCCGCGCGGCCATCCCCGAGCTTTCGCGGATGTTCGACCGGCAGCCCGATGCCGTGAGCTTGGAGGCCGTCAACGCTTTGAGCCGCATGGGCGAAGCGGCGGTCGATCCGTTGATCGTGGCCCTGGCGGCTCCGCAGCCGCGGGTGCGACTGCTGGCCCTGCGGGCGTTGGCCCGGATCGGCCCCGAGGCCGAACCGGCATTGCCCAAGCTGGCCGCACTGTTGGGCGATGCCGATCGCAATGTGGCCTCGGAAGCCGTGAAGGCCCTGGGCAATATCGGCCCCAAGGCGCGAGGGGTGCTGTTTGAGGCCCTGCGCGACTCGCGGGTTGAGGTGCGGATCGGCGGCGCTCGGGCCTTGGTTGCACTGGGAAGCGATGCCGAAGAGGCCATCCCCGATCTACTGAACCTCATTCAGGAAGGCCATCCCCAAGCCATGGCGGCTGGTTCACAAGCCCTGGCCGCCGTGGGCACTGCCTCGGTCGATCCGCTGACCCAGTTGCTTTCCCATCCCGAAAGCCGCGTCCAGATTGCCGCCATCAATGCGTTGGCTGGCGTGCGGCCCGAGCCCGTGGCCGCCATGGAGACGGCCCTCCGCGATGCCAACCCCGTTGTGCGTCGCAGCGCTGCCGAGGTGCTGGGGCGGTATGGCCAGGTTGCCGAGCCAGCCTTGCCCACCCTGCAACGCACCGCCCAGAACGACCGCGACAGCGACGTCCGCCGCTACGCCCGAATCGCCCTGGAGAAGGTCCAGCCCTGAGGACCGACCGATGGGCCTGGGCCCGCTGTTCCGGCCTCGGCCGCGAGTCGCACGTGCTGGCACCAGCGGACACCCTCGACGGAGCGTCGCCTCGCCCGCGAACCACTCTTATGAGGCAAGCGGACTCCCTTCGGAAGAGTGCGCCACGATCCGCGGCGTTTCGCGATGGCGCGAAAAAGCCGCCCCACCTCTCGCAACGGGGTGAGGAGCGTCCCTTAACCAGGAATTCGCAAGGTTTTCCTGACCGATGGCGGGCGGCTTCCGCCGAGCGGCCTCTTTCGTGCAGATAGGCGCTTCGGTCCCACCCCCCGCGACATCGATTGGCCCCAGGCTCGACGGCCCTGGCCCCCAGCAATCCGACACGACTCGAACACCGGTGGCATGGCGATTGCTCCCTAAAAGTCGGGTTGGTGGGCCGGTTCCGGCCAGATGCCTCTCAGAATTGCCACCCTGGGCGTGTAAAGCGTTTCGACACACAGGGAAGGCAAGCGGTCAAAGGTGCCTCTCAAGCGTTTCATCGATTCACGTGGGCTTCGACGGTCATGACCCTGTCATTCGCCCTGTGGGGCTACCGTTGCTTGGGCTTCTTGCCCGTCTTGGGTTTCGTGCTGGTCGGGGCAAGCCTGGCGCGAAACATCGAGGCCGAACGTCGCGAGGTCGCCGCCTGCACGACTTTGAACCAGCTTGCCGATCGCTACTTCGAAAGCCAGCATCTGGTGGTCGCGGTGGCCAGCACCATTGCGGAAAGCCAGGCCAGCGACCTGATGAGCCACGAGGGCAAGCGGCTGGAAGCCACCTTGGACGAATGGGGCAAACATCGTCACGCACTCGCTCCGGCGAATTTGCCCGATGTCGGCCCGCTGGGGATCGAGCTGGCCCAGGAACTCACCCAGGCCATCGACCCGCCCGGCAAGGCCATTCCCTTGGCGGCCAACAACCTGCTGCTGGCCAACTCGGACGACCACAAACGAACCGCCCTGAATTGGCTGATCGCCGCCAATGAGGATTCGCAGGCCGCCCTGCACACGTGGAAAAGGGGCGTCCAACGGCGTGTGGCCGACCTGGGCAATGAGCATCGACGCGTGCGAATGGGACTGCTGGCGGCCTTGGTCCTGCTGGTCGTCGTGCAAGCCGGCCTACTGTGGTCCGCTCCGCGGGCGTTCAACACGCGGCACGATCGCCCATCGTCGGGAACCGCCACTCCTGCCCAAGGCGTGGTCTGGGATCCAGCCGGCTCGGGGCTGGTCGATGCCTTGCCGTGCCTGACCTGGATGGCCGACGAGGCCGGCCAACTGACCTTCGTCAATCAGCGTTGGGCCGAAGTCACCGGCGATCCCGTCGATGTGCTGCTGGGGCAAGGCTATCTGAATCGGGTCTACCCCGAGGATCAGACCGCCGTGCGGGCCGCCATGGACGCCGTCCCCGGCAAAGGCGCTGCTCGCGAGTTCGAGGCCCGGGTGTGGCATGCCGCCAGCCAGTCGTATCGCTGGTTCCTGGGCCGAGTCGTCCCAGGAACCGACGCCCAGGGTCAGCCCATTGCCTTGGGTTCCGCCCTGGACATCCATCAGCAGAAGCATCGCCAAAGCGTATTGGCCGACCTGGCGGAGGTGCTGGCCGAGCAGGCCGAGCTGCTGGATTTGGCGCTGGACGCCATCTACGCCCTGGACCTCGACGGCGTGATTCGCACCTGGAACCATGCCGCGGCCGATCGCTATGGCTGGACCCGCGACGAAGCCTTGGGCCGCTCGATCAGCGAGTTGCTGGGCGAAGACGAGGGTTTACCAACCACGACCCTGCAGAACCTCGTGCGGCGAAACGGGAGCTGGGAAGGCGAGCAAGTCCACCGTAGCCGCGATGGCCGCACGATCTATGTCTTCACCCGCTGGGCCGTCCAGCGGGATGCCCAGGGGCATCCCCGGGGCTTTTTGGTATCGAGCACCGATATCACCCTCCGCCGCAGCGTGCAGAAAGCCCTGCATGCCAGCCTGGAGCGATTGGACCTGGCCGCCCGTGGCGGGACCGACGGCCTGTGGGACTGGGATCTGCTGCGCGGCACGAGCTGGTACTCGCCCCGGTTCAAGGAACTGCTGGGCTACAGCGAAGAGGACTTCGAGGACACGATGGCCGCCTTCGAGCGGCATGTGATGCCCGAGGATCGCATCGCCCTGCGGCAGGCCATCGAGAAGCACCTCCGCGACAGTCTGCCGTTCGACCACGAGTTCCGCATGCGGACGCGAAGCGGCGAGATGCGGTGGTTCCGCTTGCGGGCCCAATCGGTGCGAACGCCCGAGGGCCGAGCCATCCGCATGGCGGGTTCTCTCTCGGATGTGAGCAAGCACCGCGAGTACGAGGCCCAACTTGAGCAACAGGCCCAGCAGTTGGCCCAGAGCAACGCCGACCTGGAAAGCTTTGCCTACGCGGCCTCGCACGACTTGCAAGAGCCGGTTCGCGCGATCCACGGCCTGCTGGGGCTGTTGCGGAACCGTGCCGCCGATGCCCTGGACGACGACAGCCGCCGCTTGATCGACTCGACCCTGGAGGCCGCCGGGCGGATGCAGCGTTTGATTCGGGGGCTGATGGACTACGCCCGACTCAATAGCAAGCCGTTCCAGGGAATCGAGACCGATTGTGGTAAGGTTCTGGACGGCGTTTTGGCCGACCTGGCCGTGGCCATCCACGAGCGGCAAGCCACCATCACCACCACGCCCCTGCCAACCGTGTGGACCGATCCTGGGCAATTGGCCCAACTGTTCCAGAATCTGCTATCCAACGCGATTCGGTTTTCAGGCGACGGTCCGCCCCAAATCGAGATCTCCAGCATCCGGGTGGGCGACCGCTGGGAGATTGCCATCCGCGATCACGGCGAGGGCATCGCCCCGGAGTACCACCAGCGGATCTTCGAGTTGTTTCAGCGATTGCACACCTCCAGCGAGGGCGGCGGGGCCGGCATTGGTCTGGCCCTGTGCCGTCGCATCGCCGAACGGGTGGGAGGCAAAATCTGGGTCGACAGCCAGCCCAATCAGGGCGCAACCTTCACCATCAGCCTGCCGGCCGACCGCGACGCCTTTCCCTCGCGGACCACGGGATGAGCCTTTCGACCCTCGCAACTTTGAGTGCGGGTCTGGTTCTCCGGCTTCCGGCGGGGGGAAATTCCGATGGGGACGGCTGAGCGTTTTGCAGAATGCCCATCGATTTGCTAGCCTACGAACCATCACTCGGGCTGGCCGTGTTCGCGAGCCGCCCCCTTCCAACTTATGATGGTCGTCGATGATCACGCCCGACGCCTTGCGTGTGCTGTTGGTCGAAGACAATCCAGAGCATGCGTTCCTGCTCCAGGAGCAGCTTCGTTTGGCCGATAGGACGCGCTTCGTGGTCACGCACCTCGAACGGGTGGGCGATGCCGAGCGATTGCTGTGGCGGGAACCCTTCGATGTGATCCTGACCGATCTCAACCTGCCCGATAGCGGCGGCCTGGAGACCTGCCGGCGACTGCACGACTGCGCGCCGGATATCCCGTTGCTGGCCCTGACCGCCCTGGACGATGAAGACATCGCCGTGGAGGCCCTCAAAGAGGGCGCCCAGGATTACCTGGTCAAAGGCGATCTCGATGGGCCAGGGCTTTCGCGGGCGTTAATCTATGCCGTCGAACGCGGCATCCTGGCCCGGAACCTGCGCGTCTCGATCGACCGCCAGGCCGCCATTCTCGATACGTTGCCGGCCCTGGTCGCCCTGCTGAACAACAGCGGCGACATTGTCAGCGTCAACCGCGAGTGGGAACGCTTCCGCCGCACTCTGACCGAGCCCCAGTTGGTCGAGCCGCCGGCCTACCATTACCTGCCGGTCGCCCCCGAAGAGACCTCCGATCCCTTCGCCTTTTCGACGACCGCCGCGCATGTCCACAAGGCGGTCGAAAGGGTCCTGCTAGGCGAGGACGATTGGTTCGAGCACGAGTATCAGTTGCCCTTGCCCGGCGAGTCGCCCCGCTGGTTTCGGCTGATGGTCCGCCCCGTGGCCGCTTCGCAGGGGCATCGCGGGGCGGTGGTCATGCACATCGAGGTCACCGAGAACCGCCAGCAGGCCGAGGCCATTCGAGAAAGCGAAGAACGCTTCCGCGAGATGGTCCGCCACGTGCCAGGCGTGTTCTGGATGATCGACCGCGCCCAGCGCGAGGCCCTGTTCGTCAGCCCGCAGTATTCTGATATCACGGGCGAATCGGCTGAGACCTTCTACCGCGATCCCAACTCGTGGCTGCGTTTGGTACCGGCCGACGACCTGCCGCGGGTGACCCATGCCTGGGAGACGCTGTACCAGGGCAAGCCGTTTTTGAGCGAGTTCCGCATCAAACGGCCCGATGAGGTCATCCGCCATGTGCGGATGCTGGGCCGAGCCGTCCTGGACGAGTCGGACAATGTGGTCCGGCTGGTCGGCTTTCTGGAAGACATCACACGGACCCGCTTGCTGGAAGAGGAGCTGTTCCACTCGCAGAAGCTGGAGGCCGTGGGCAAGCTGGCCGGAGGCGTCGCCCACGACTTCAACAACATCCTCACGGCCATCATGGGCTTGGGCACTTCGCTCAGTCGCGCCCAAGACGCCGATTCGCGCAGCCAGTACCTTTCGGACCTGCACGAGTATTGCCAACGGGCGGCCGGCCTGACCAAGCAGCTTTTGTTGTTCAGCCGCAAGCAGCCCTTGCGGCGGAATCGCATCGACCTGGCCACCTTCGTGCGGCAGACCTCGTCGCTGTTGCGACGCCTGCTGGGCGAGGACCTGATTCTGGAAGTCCACACCGATCCACTGGCTGGCTTTGTCGAGGGCGACCCCGATCAACTGACCCAGGTGCTCATCAACCTGGCGGTCAACGCCCGCGATGCCATGCCTCGCGGGGGGACGTTTTCCATTCGGGTCAGCCCGCACACCAGCGATACGCTGGGGCCCGACGACGCGTTGTCGCCAGGTATCCAGCAACCCTGCGCTCGGCTGACGGTCTCGGACAACGGCGCCGGCATGGAACGCGAGACGATCGACCACATCTTTGACCCATTTTTCACCACCAAGCCCGTGGGATCGGGCACCGGTCTGGGCCTGTCCACGGTGTACGGCATCGTCAAGCAACATGGCGGCCGGGTGGGTGTCGAAAGCCTGCCCGGACAGGGGACGACCTTCACGATCGACTTGCCCCTGGCCGAGACCCTGCAGGTACCCGCCCCCAACCGCGAGACGCTGATTATCGCCGGCTCGGGCGATACGGCCGAGCTTGCGCGAGCCACCATTCTGGTGGCCGAGGACGAAGATGTGCTCCGCCGCCTGATCGGCGAATCGCTGGTCGAGAAGGGCTACCGCATCTTTCTGGCCGGCTCGGTCGAGCAGGCCAAGCGGCAGTTTCAAGAAGCAGGCAACTCGGTGGACCTGCTGCTGGCCGACGTGATCATGCCCGATGGCACTGGCCCCGAGCTGTATGCTCAGCTCGCCGAGCATCAGCCCCAGCTCAAGGTGCTGTACATGTCGGGCTACACCGACGATGCCTTCTTCCGCTACGGCATCAAGAGCGAAGGCATCCCCTTGCTCGAAAAACCCTTCACGCCGCAACAGCTCTTGCAAAGGATTCGCGAGCAGCTTGTGCCCCATCAGTCGGACGGAACCTCGGTGGAACTCTAGGGCATCCCCTGAGCCACAAAGTCGCAAGCCCCATGGCGCGCTCCCGCCACGCCACGCTGGCCAGAAATACAACGCGACCGCCAACATCTGGTTCCAAAGGGGAACTTCTTCCCCAAATGCCCGGCCACGCAAAGTTGTGTTTTTGGGAATCTTCAAGAACTGAGCGAGATTCCTGACACCTTTGGGGCGAAACTCGGAATAGTCGGTATGGAACCCCTGGGGTTCGGCTTCCTGAAGGGTCGGTGAATTGGTGGGCGTGGGACGCGCTTGCGCAGGAAGTGCCGCAAGGCGGGCCTTCCAACGATGGCCCCCCGGTCACCATCGGAATCGCACTCAGCCTCCTCGACCTCCGGGGGGGTGTTCTGGTTAGCGTTGACGAGCGTGGGGGAATAATCTCCCCGAAAAGTAAGGAATTGTTAAAAAACGATTCAAGACTTTTCTTCAAAACGCGAATGTTCTGTAATATCGCGGCGTGATCCCGCGTTCTGTAGTGGAAGCCCACCCGCGCTGGGCTTGGCCTCCGAAGACTGCTCCCCGAACTACGGGGCAGTGACTTGGTGGCGGACGAGTCGCCTTGCAATTCAATTGCATTTTGAGCTTCGGGGATCGTGCAGGACGTGTTGGGACGAACCTTCCTGCCAATGCCGCATCTATTTCGCTAACCGCCTCGCGCTGGGCGGATCGAGCGAGTTACCCCCATGGGATCCCGGGTATGTGTGAAGGCTTTGAACTGGTGCTGACACCCGACAATCGTGTCGTGTTTCAGATGTTGGATCCTGCTGGGGCCGTCTCGGCCCCGCCGATCTCGGTGGCGGGCACAAGCCAGGACGTGGTCGTGGTGGTGTTGGGCCGCCTGACCGATCGCCCCAGTCTCCCGGCCCACGTGTTCAATCCCGCCAGTCCCACGCCGCCCAGCGACGCCGAACTGGTGCTCAGCCTCTACCGGCAGGGCGGTGGCGATAATCTGCCGCGCTACCTGGATGGCGAATACTCGATCGCCATCGCCGACACCCGCCGCCGCGTGATGCTGGCCATTCGCGATCCTCTGGGCAACTGGCCGTTGTACTGGAGCCGCTCGTCGGGCGAGATCCGCGTCAGCTCGAGCCTCGGGCGATTGGCGGATTGGACCGGTCGCGAGTTGGATCCCGGCTACATGGCCGAGTTCCTCATGGCCCCGGTTCCCTTGGCCGAGCTGCCCACCTCCAGCACGCCCTACGCCGGTGTCAGTCGGGTGGCCCCAGGCGAGTTGATTGAAGCGCGGCCCCGCCTGACCCATCGCCGCCACTGGTGGGATTGGTCCTCGATGGTGGGCACCGTTGCGGTTCGCAGTGTCCGCGACGGTATTGACGCCTGGCGCGAACGCCTCAATCACGCCGTGGCCGAGCGGGTGAGCTGGGGCCCCACGGCGCTGCGGCCCTCCGACGGCCCAGCGGCCAGCCTACTGATGGACGTCTCGCGGACGCTGCAAGGTGACGTCGCGGTGCTGGATCCCGTCAGATTGTCGTCCGGCCTCACCAAGCCAATGCAGCCGGCTCCCCACTTGGACGAGCCCATGGCCATGGGCCTGCTGGCCCAGGCGGACCAACACCTGGCCGATGCGGCCCAGAGCCAGGGCGCGCGGGTGCTGATGACCGACCGCGGTGGCGACATGCTGATGTGCTCGGGCTCGCCGCACTGTTTGAGCGTCTTTCTGCACGCCACGCTCCGCCGCCTGCTGACCAGTGCCAGCCAATGGTGGTATGCCGGCCGTGGGACCACCAGCGAGGTTCCCGCCTGGATCGATCCGTCGTTCGCCCGTCGCGAATCGCTGGGCGACATCGCACGGCAGCATGCCCAAAGTTTGCTGGGGCCCTCGTCGCGGTGGCTCTGGCATGTGCGGCAGGCCGTGGGCGATCCCGTGGCCTGGAGCATTGCCGCTCCGCGAGGCCTGCTGCTGACCCACCCCTATCGCGATGTCCAGTTGACCGCCTACGGGCTGGGATTGGCCGCGGCCTGCCCCAACAGCCGGGTGGATCAACTCGGAGCCCTGGGCCAACGGCCCCGTCGACCGGTGTGCCCTTGGATGGCCCCGGCCCAAGCCGCCCTGCGTCGGCATCACCAGCACCTGCACGAAATGTTGGCCGATGCGGCCGCCGCCGATAGCGGCTGGATCGACCACCGCCGACTGGCCGCCGAGTTGGATCGGGCCGTCCGCAGGGTCATGGCCCCCAAATCGCTGCACCAGTTGATGCTGGGCCTGGCCTTGGTCTCCTGGCTGAATCAGGTCCAGCAAACCGAGGCCGCGGCGCCTCGCACCTCGGATGTGGCCTGACGGGCCAACCCGCCTTTCGATTCGCTTCGCGGGCGCTTAGAGTAAAGGGGAGTGCTCACCCCGATCTCTGGCTCCCCGTTGGTGGCGTGCGTCCCATGCGAAAACTCTCCTCGGGTGGCGGCTGGCCGGCCATTTGGTACAGCCTCCGCAAAATGTGGCAGTACGGGCCATTCCGCATGTGGCAGGCCCTCAACAGCAAGAACGCTTGCAAGACCTGCGCCGTGGGCATGGGCGGCCAGAAGGGCGGCATGGTCAACGAAGCCGGTCACTGGCCCGAGGTCTGCAAGAAAAGCTTCCAGGCCATGGCCGCCGACCTGCAAGGCGCCATCAAGCCCGAGTTCTTCGCGACCTACTCGGTGGAACAACTCAAACGCTTCACGCCACGAGAACTGGAGCACGCCGGGCGACTGGTCACGCCCATGATCCACCACCAAGGCGAAAACTACTATCGTCCCATTTCCTGGGACGATTGCCTGGCCCGCATTGTCGCCAAGCTCCGCGAGCGGGCCGCCGACGAGACCTTCTTCTACTTCAGCGGTCGCAGCTCCAACGAAGCCGGCTTCTTGCTGCAACTGTTCGCCCGAGTGTACGGCACCAACAATGTGAACAATTGCAGCTTCTACTGCCACCAAGCCAGCGGCGTGGGTCTGTCCAGCAGCCTGGGGACCGGCACCGCCACGGTGGCGCTTGAAGACGTCGAACACGCCGACTGCGTGTTTCTGATTGGCGGCAATCCGGCCAGCAACCACCCGCGGATCATGCGGACGCTGATGCAGGTTCGTCGTCGTGGCGGCGAGGTGCTGGTGATCAATCCCGTCGTCGAAACCGGGTTGGTCAACTTCAGCGTGCCCAGCGATGTCCGCAGCTTGCTGTTTGGGACCCAGATTGCCACCAAGTACGTTCAACCCCACATTGGCGGCGACCTGGCCTTGCTGGCCGCGCTGCAAAAGCGGGTGCTGGAGCTGGGGGCACACGACGAACAATTCCTCAACGCCCATTGCCACAGTTGGCCGGAACTCAAGGCCCATTTGCAGAGCCTGGATGAACAGTCCCTGGCCCAGCAGGCTGGCGTGTCGGTGGACGAGATTCACGATCTGGCCGACCGCTACGCGCGGGCCAAGCGAGTGGTCTTCAGTTGGACCATGGGCATTACGCACCACACCCACGGGGCCGACAATGTGCGGGCGATTGCCACCTTGGCCCTGATGCGGGCGATGGTCGGGCGACCCTATGCGGGA
>JBJHDE010000087.1:0-12599 GCA_050486385.1 Planctomycetales bacterium
GAGTCAGACAGCGCTGCGTAAGTTGCTTCTGTTCAATGGGTTACGAGTACTAAAGTCAAACAATAGCAGGCGTGATCAAACACTGGTGGACAAGCCACCAGTGCCACAAGTGCCGTTCCTCAACTTTTGTAGGAATCAGCAGGTAGGAAAAGAGGCCGGCCCGGCAACCAGGGTGGGACGGTTGCCGGGCCGGGATGATAACGCCGACGTAACGACCAGGAAGGGGGTGGGACAGCCGCCGTCGACGTAGAGGGTCTCAGTTATTAGGGGGGTCTTGGTAGCCTGTTGAGCCTACCGAATCTGACACGGGTTTGTCACCAAATAGTTCCAGAAACCGGGCAAGTTTTTCGAGTTGGTGAATTCCAGGACGCTGGCTCCTGAAATCTGCGACCCGCACCAGAGTCCGGTTCGCGAGGTCAGACTTGTCGTTCCCCGCGGGCTGGCGGATCACTGGAAAGTGATTCGTGGCTTGGGGACGTTTGTTGGGAAAGAACGGACTCGCACATTTCGGTTGCGTTGAGACTCTCACCTTAGGCGACAGGTTCGCGGTTTGCCAAGGGCTGAGACAAACTGTCACTCACTCTGGCTCCATCGATGTCCTGTCTCTGGAACAAACCTTAGCAACGCTTTGTGAACACTCCATGAACCCGCCAAGCGTTTCTCGTGAAACATGACCGGCACACCTCGCAGGTGCGTCAATCCGACTCACCGCGAATCACACTCCCCCGAGTTCGCCAGGGCGTGTCACACCGTGAACTCCGGGAGTGAGATTCATGACCACTGACGCCAGGAGCAGTTCGGGTCGCTTGTGAATCACGGGGCGACGGGCCACCCGCGTCATGGATTCATTTCATGAATGATTGCCAGGTTCAAGAACCATGGCCTGGGAACCCGGTTATCAAACGCTGTTCACAAACCTGTGCAGGAACCAGTCGATACTGTTGCCGGAAGACATTGTATTCCGGGCGGCAAGGACAGGCGGCAACACCGTGCTCGGGTGTCGTGGCGTTACTTGCCGACCGCCTCCTCACGCACCAGGCCGCCGATGAGCCGCCCGGGATCGCGGGCGATCTTGTCCGAGAACACCCGCAGGTCGTTCATAATCAGTGGCAGGCGGCGGACAATTTCATTGACGTTGTAAACCAGGGTGTTGGCATTGTTGTACAAGGCCGGGTCACGCAGCAATAAGCCCAGCGTGCCTTCGCCCTCGGCCACCTGTGCGATCACGGTATTCACTCGGGCCAGCCCCTGCCGCAGGTTGGCCGAGGCCGCCTCCAGTTCGGCCAGCAACTGCCCGCTGTTACGTCCCAGGGCTTCGGTCAGGGGTGTCAGATTGTCGAAGTTGGTCCGGGCACTGCCGGCCGCCTGATCGACGGTTCGCAAGGTTGTTTGAAGCTCGACCAACGTCCGCCGCCCCACGGCCAGGGTTTCATCCAGGTCTTCTTCCAGGCCTTGAACAAGCCTGCGGGCGTCGGCCTCGATATTGGTCAGCCCATCCAGGACGCCCTTCTTAATATCATCGATGCTGCCCCGCAGACTCTGATCCACCCGGGCAATCGAATCGCTGGCGTCTTTCTGCACGGTGCCCACGGCCTCGCGGACGTCGCCCACCGCGGCCCGAGCGTCGTTGAGCACCAAGGTCGCACGGGCCTCGAGCCGCTCGCGAGATTCGTTCACACCATCCAATGTCTTCTGGGCGCTGGCCATCGTCTCGCGCACCTGCCGTACCGCCTCGGGCAAATGCTCGGCGGTGGCGTCGACATTGCGTCGCAGGTCGCTGTCGGTGATCAACTGGCGGACATCGCGCAAAAAGGTTTCCAACTCGCCCACGGCGCTCTCGACGGCTTGCAGCGTCTTTTGCGATTGTTCCAGGGCCCCGCCACGTCGCGGCGGTTGAACCGGCGGTTGCCCCGGCGGCGGTGCTGGCTGCGGCTGGCGAAACGTGGCATCGCGGAACACCGCGCCTCGGGCCGGCTGCTCGGCGACGGGCTCGCCCTCAAGAAACACCTGCACGCTGCGTCCGATATTGGTCCACTGCTGGGCCAGCTCGCCCCAGGCCTCGCTGGTGTTGCGAAAGCTCGACACGGCATCGCGGATGTCAAACGCGGTCGTCTCGATATTCGAATCCAAATTGTTCAGTTTCGTCCGCACCTCCTGCAACAACAATTGCAGTTCGGCCTGGATCTCGGTCACAGCCCTCACCGGATTGTCGGCCACGCGACCCGACCACACCGCGTCGCGGGTGACCACTTGCCGAACCGCGGGCATCTCGTCGCCGGGGACAATTTCAATGGTGGCATCCCCCAACAACCCCTGGGTCACCCGGGGGACCTCGTCGCGATACAGCCGGCGTTGATCGCTGACCTGGGCGACGACCATCACGCCGCCGAACCGGTCGTCAATCAACTGCACGTTGGTCACGCGGCCCACGAGAATGCCGCTCTTGCGGACCGGAGTGTCAATCGTGACGCCAGGGGCCTGGTCAAACCGCATGCGGACCTCGTAGGCGCCCTGCACCAGCGAGGGGACCTCGCCGAAAAGCAAGATCAGCACCCCGGTGATGATGACCGTCGCCAGCACCATCACACCCACGCGGAATTGAATTAAGCGCTCGTCCATGACTGACCTCTGCGCAAATACGGCGGACGCGAGTTCCGGCGGAACCCGCACAAAGAAAGCGACATCCTGGGCACGACCCTGGGGCGCTTGCCCTGAGCGCGAGTGGAAACCCACACCCTGGCGAGACCGCGCTAGCGCGGTCTCTTGGCCCACGCGCGGATTGTCGCTTACGGAATGATCACACCTCGGCCTGCATTTCGGTGATTCGCTCGCCAGCTTCGCCGGCCACAAATTGGGTGACCCGCGGGTCCCCACAGCTTTCAATCTCGTCGGGTGGCCCGTCGTACAGAATCTGGGGCTCGCCCGGCTCAAGGCGCTTCAGGGGGTACAGCATGACCACCCGATCAGACACCTTGAAGGTGGTTTTCATGTCGTGCGTGACCACGATGCCTGTGACATTGTGATCACGGCGGGTTCGCAAAATCAACTCGTTAATCACATCGCTCATAATGGGGTCCAGCCCCGTGGTCGGTTCGTCATAGACCATGACCTCGGGCTCCAGGGCCAACGCCCGGGCCAGTCCCACGCGTTTGCGCATGCCGCCGGACAGTTCCGCGGGGCGCTTGGTGATGACTTCGTGGGGCAAACCGACTTCGCTGAGCAGTTGCTTGACGCGGGCCTCGATCTCGGGGCGGCGACGGTTCGTGTGTTCGCGAATGGGGAAGGCCACGTTCTGGCCCACCGTCAGGCTGTCGAACAGGGCCGCCATCTGAAACACAAACCCAAACCGCGTGCGCAGTTGGGTCAACTCGCGGTCGCCCAACCGGGCCAGGTCCAAACTGTCAAACAGGGCCCGGCCACTGGTGGGACGAACCAGCCCGATCAGACTTTTCATCAGCACGGTCTTGCCGCAACCGCTCTCGCCGATCACGCACACCGTCTGCCCCCGAGGAATCTCCAACGAGATATCGCGGAGCACCTCCTGCGTGCCGAACGTGATGCTCAGCCGGTCGACCTCCAGCAGCGGGCGTTCGCTCAGGGGGTCGTCGGGCTCGGCCGGCAAGAAGCGGTTTTCGGGCAGATCGCTCATCGTTGGGTTTGTCTCGCGGAGGCCGGCGGGCTCACAGAAAGCCGCCGCGTTCGGGCCAGACGGTCCGCTCCAGGTGATCCAGCCCGATCCCCAAGAACAGGTCGATCAACAGGATCGCGACAAAAGAATACACAAAGGCCCCGGTGGCCGCCCGCCCCACGCCCTGGGCACCGGGATCGCAATGGAAGCCCCGGTAGCAACTGATGATGGCAATCGCCGCGCCAAAGAACACGCTTTTGAAGATGCCCACAAACAGGTCGTAGCCATCGACGGCCTCGGAGCTGTTACCCCAATAGTGGGCCCAATCGACCCCGAGAATCTGGATGCTGTAGAAGGCCCCGCCCGCGATGCCCATGAAGTCGGCCATGATCGTCAACGACGGAATCAGCAGCAAACAGGCCAGAAACCGCGGCACGACCAGATAGCGGATCGGGTTGGCGCCCATACTGACCAGGGCGTCGATTTGCTCGGTCACCCGCATGGTCCCCAACTCGGCGGCCATGGCGCTGCCGACCCGACCTGCCAGCATGGTGGCCGCTAGCACCGGGCCAAGTTCGCGGACCAACGAGATGTTGATCAGGGCCCCGAGATGCGTCTCGAGGTGCATCGCGCGAAATTGGGAGTAGGCCTGCACGGCCAGCACCATGCCAATGAACAATCCCGTCAGGGCCACGACCGGCAGGCTGAGCACGCCAATCTGGTAGAAGCTGGGCAGGATCGTCTCGCGGCGGGGCATCCGGTAGGCAATCCAGCCCAGCGTTCGGCCGGCGAAGATGGTCAAGTCGCCCAGGCCAATCATCCACCGCGAGAACAATTCCCCCAGGTCGGCCACCCAGTCGGCCATGGCCTGGACGGGTGACCAGCTTGGAGTCGTCGGCAAGCTGTGGTCGGTGGATGCCATAATCGCGGAACTGCGCGGGGCCGGAACTCACGACGCGGCGGCCGAGCCGTCGGTGTCGTCGTATCAAATCATCGGCCGCACCCGGGCGGACCGATTAGGCAAACTTTCCGGATTATAGCGATTCTCCCGCCGCTCACAGGCCCAAGCCCCAGCGGGCATCGCGGATCGCGGTTCCTGGCTCCCAGAGCGGTCCTGGGGGGAACCCGGTCGCGCGCGGTCCCCGCGGACGTTCTGAAAACGGCACTGGGTGAGAAAACGGGACACGGCTGGCGATCAGCGTCGCTTCAGGTCGATCTCGGCGGCCAAGCGGTCCCAGCCTCGGCGGATCCAGGGCCCGTAGGTGTTGTTGGGCAGTTTGGCTCGGTACTTCCAGACGATTTCCTGGTAGTTGAGCTTGAGTTCCTCGGTGGCGTTCTCGCCGTCGTCGACACTGATGCCCAGTTCCGAGATCAGCACGTTGCGGAGTTCGTACTTGAGGTAGATCTCCTTTTCGTCCTCGCGACGGAAGGCCAAGTGAATCACCGGCAGTGTCTGGCCCGAGCTGACCAGGATGTACAACGCCGGGCTGGACGCATCCATTTTGCGGCGGACTTCCATGACCTGATGGACCACCTTCTCGGCCGTCCGCAGGCGGTCGCGGGTCTCGTTGAAATCGGTCACGCTCATCTCGATGCCATGGCTGGCACCCTCGATGTCGACCCACCCCTTGAACGGGTCATCGCCCCCTTTATCCGAGAGCGAAGGAATCTGCATGTAGGAGTTGGACATGGCAAGCCGTTGACCGCCAGAGGAGGAAGGATCCACACGACACCCGCGCGACGCCGTCCCCAAGTCAGGGATCGCGCCCTAGTAATGTAGCGTCGGTCGGCCACGTTGCGAGAGTCGGTCGCCCCCCATGGCCAACACATAGGCCGTGGCGTGGGTGCGGCAATGGGCCAGGGTGACCAGCAGCCGCTCGACTCCCAGCGAGCGCATGTGTTCCAGCACCGCGCCGCTGGTCTGGGCCGTGGTCACGCCGTCGAGTGTGGTGACCAGCTCGATCTCGCGGAATCGCACTCCGGGCCGAAATCCCAGCCCCAGGGCCTTGAGCACAGCCTCTTTTCCGGCCCAGTGGGCGGCAAAGTGTTGTGTCGCCAGATTGCGGCTATTGCAGTAGGTGACCTCGGCGGCGGTATACACACGGTGAATGAACAGTTCGCCGTGCCGGTCCAGCATTTGCGCGATCCGCAGGCACTCGACAATCTCGCAGCCTATGCCAACCACGCCGCTCACGCCGGCCTCCCCCGCCAAGGGCTCACCATCAGGGCCGTGGCCAGCACCAAACTGGCCTCGATGGCCCACAGCACCCACACCCCGCTGCCGGCAAGCTGCCAGGACCACTCGCCAAGCCGGATCTTGCGGCCACGGTCGGCCTCGAGGCGAAGATGTTCCCACACGTTCGTCGGCCGCTGCTCGCGAATGAAAGCCTCGCCCAGGGCCTGTTGATCGAGCTGGGAGATTTCAAACTCCTCGCCCTCGGGCAGACCACGGACCAGGGCCTCGGCCAGGGCATCCGACTGCTGTAGCCCGAAGTCGGCCGCTTGCCCCTCCAGAAAGGCCAACCGCAGCCGATAGCTGTCGTAGTGCAAGGTCGCCACGCTCAGCAGGCCCCCAATCAGCACCGCACCGGCAATCGCCCAGCCCGGCAACGGCGCCACGCCGGCCAGACCTCGGGCGGACCAGCCAAGAATCAGGCCCCACAGCAAGGGAAAGATCAGCAGCGGCGCGAACCAGGGCTGAATCCGGCTGGCACCCCATCCAACCGCCACCGCCACAACCACCCACAGCAGCCATAGGCCAACGTCCAGCCATTCCCAGCCGGGGCGTTTCGCGGGGGGATTCGTGGTTTCCGGCATCGTCGCGTCGGGGCAGGGCAGGGGGAGAGCACATTTGGTCAACTCCACTTTACTCTACACGGTCGACGATGGGCCTCCCAGCACCCGGCCGGCCCGCCGAGGGCGATCCGCCCGCCGGGCACCTGGCCCAAAGCGGCCGACTTGGCCCAGCCAGTGGCGACTCCTACAAAGGATCACTCAGGTCGTTCGCGCCGCTGTCTCAGGATCGCCCGAATGCTGGTTCCTCGTGCGGGATCGAAGTCACCAGAATCTCCCCGTGACACCCAGGCCCCCTGGCCGAGGGTCCGTGGCGTGCTGTTCGATCTGGACGGCACCTTGGTCGACAGCCGCTTGGACTTTGCCACGATTCGCCGCGACCTGGAGATCCCGCCGGGGCAGGGGGTGCTGGAAACCCTCCGGCGGTTGCCCCCGGCCGAGGCCGCCGCCAAGTGGGCGATTCTCGATGCCCACGAATTGGCCGGAGCCGAGGCCGCCACGCTGCTGCCGGGTGCCGTCGACCTGATCCAATGGCTGACCCGCCGGGCGATTCCCGTGGGCATTCTCACCCGCAACAGCCGCCCAGTCGCGGAGCGAACGTGTCTGCGGCTGAACTTGCGGGTACCGCTGCTGATTACTCGCGACGATGCCCCGGCCAAGCCCGACCCCGCGGGAATCTTGTCAGCGTGTGCGTCCTGGCGGCTGACGGCTCGCGAAGTCGTGCTTGTGGGCGACTACGTGTACGACTTGCAGACCGCCCGCAACGCGGGCTGCCGGGGTGTGCTGTATTTGGGCGGCCGGAACCCCGCCGAGCTGGATTACGCCGCGACCGCCGATCTGTGGCTGGACTGCTTCTCGCGGCCCCAGGGGCTGTTGGACTGGCTGGATCGTTCGAACTCGACCTGACGTGCGGGAGGATGCGTACTGCGAGGCGAGCCGATCTCGCGTCCCCTCGGGCGTGTTCGCAGTCCGCGGTGTGCGGCAGCGGGCGACGATCGTGCCAGCCGCGGGGAAAGAAATGTGTGGTTTCGGCAAACCCAGCCCAATTGCCCTGGTCGAGCGGGGCTGGGCAACGCTATGTTGAAGGAATGTCACCGACCGCGGAGCGAGGGGTCTGCTGGCCAGACGGCCGCCCCCGGAGCGCAGCCTGCAAAAGCTTGCCAAAGCGTGCTACCAACCGAGCCTTGGAATGGTCGAGCAAGACATTCCCCTGCTTGGATGGTTAGATTCGGGGTTGGATCGATTCGGCCTGGCGGGAATTCTGGTGGAAAAATGCCGATTCGATCATAAAAGATTCGCTGTCGTTGATGCGTTTTGTCGTTAGAATGATGGAGTCGGTCATGGCGGGGTGGGGCATTGGTCCCGAAAGACTCGTCGGACAGGCAGGCCGAAGAGGGGGTACCGGAGCATCGTCGCTCTGGCCACCCGGACCGCCGAGCCCGGTCCCGCTTGAGACAAGGAGAGCGCCAAGATGATGTAGTTTCACCCAGGGCCGTTGATTGCGGGCTTTCGGATGATGAGCCGCACGCAATTGACTCAGGCCCCAGACGGCATTACTGGTTTCCACGGGAGAGTCAAACTTGGGAGTTCGGATTTACGCGTTGGCCAAAGAGCTGAACATCGATAGCAAAGAGGTCGTGGACGCCTGCCAGAAAGTGGGAATTTCGGGCAAGGGTTCACCACTGGCCAGCCTCGACGATGCCGAAGTCGTTAAGGTACGTTCCTTCCTGGGTGGTTCAGCACCCGCCGCTTCGGCAAGTCCCCGCACAGCGAACGCCCCCAAGGCCGTCGCGGCGGAAAGTCGCGCAGCCTCCCCCACCAGTCGTGGTGGCGGTGGAGGTACGGCCACGGCAACCGCCGAGGTTGGTGCTCCGGTTCGCCCGCCCTGGCCGCCCACCGGGCGAGTCGAGCGTGGCGCCGGTTTGAGCCGCTTCCTGCGAAACGTCAAGGGCGGAGGCAAGTCCGACGACGAGAACGAGGCCCAAGACAACCAGCACGAGGTTGTCGACGAGGCTCCCGTCGCCGAAGCGCCTGCCGCGGCCGCCGAGACGGGATCGCCGTCCGAGATGGAAGCCCCATCCCAGCCGGAAACCGTTGAGCCCGTCGCCCAAGAAGCGGTCGAGCCTGCGGAAACGGTTGCTGACCAGCAGGTCGCGACCACCAGCAAAGCGGCCGAGGTCGAGACGCCCGCCGAGCCGGAGGTGCCCAGCGCGCCGGCCGCGGAAGACAAGACGGCTCCCGCGTTCACCCGCGACGACTACGTCAGCCCGCTGGCCAGCAAAATGAAGCGGATGGTCGACGTCACCCGCCGCCGTTCCGGCAAGGATGACAAGGCCGAAGGTGAGAGCGAGGCCCGTCGGGCGGCCAGTGAGCGCCAGAAGACCAACGTCCGCCTGGCCCCGATGCCCGAGGCCCCCAAGGCCAAAGCGCCCAAGCCCAAGGCCGACGATCCGCCGGCCCAAAAGCCCGAGATCTCCCTCTCAATTGAACAGTTCAGCGGCAAGGGCGGTTCGGCCCCGCTCCGCGAGCAAGTGCTCAAGCGTGCCGAAGAGAAGCACCGCCAGGAACAAGACCAGAAGGACAAGCCCCGCGTCGGCCGCGATGCCGCCCGGAGTGGTCGCCAGCGGACCTTCGTCGATAGCGCACCAGCGGCGACGCCCGGCCGCGGACGCCCCGCCGCCAAGGGTGGCAAGGACGAAGAAGACGCCCTGGTCAAGGACGGGCGCTTCGCTCGCCAGAAGAAGCGCAAGAAGGGTGCCGCGTCGCGGCGTCGCAAGGACGACGAAGAGGGTCCCGTGACCGGCGTCTCGCCGGTGGGCGGTTACACCCGCAACCGCACCTTGCAGCGGCGTCGCAGTCGTACCAGCACCGCCGCGCCCCGCAAGAGCGATGTGGTCGTCGAGTTGCCCACGACGGTGCGGGCCTTGAGCGAAGCGGTCAGCCTGCCGGCGGCCCGCGTGCTCAAGAAGCTGCTCGAACTCAACATCATGGCCAACGTCAACACGGTGCTCGAAGAAGAAGACACCGTGCGACTGGTCATCAGCGAGCTGGGCGTCGATGTGGTCGTCAAGCCACCGCTCGACCTGGAAGAATCGCTGCTCAACGATTTCTCGGACGAGCCCGAAGACGACGACGAGGGCCTCGAGCCCCGTCCACCGGTGGTCACCTTCCTGGGTCACGTCGACCACGGAAAGACCAGCCTGCTGGACAAGCTCATTGGCCTGCAGGTTGCCGGCGGCGAGTCGGGTGGCATCACCCAGCACATCCGCGCTTACAACGTGCCGCACAAGGATCAAAGCGTCACGTTCGTGGATACCCCGGGCCACGAGGCCTTCACGGCCATGCGGGCCCGCGGGGCCAACGCCACCGACATTGCCGTGTTGGTGGTGGCCGCCGATGACGGCTTCATGCCCCAGACCGACGAGGCCCTCTCGCACGCTCGGGCGGCCGAGGTGCCCATCGTTGTGGCGCTCAACAAGATGGACCTGCCCAGTGCCAACCCCGATCGGGTCTACCAGCAGATGGCCGAACGCAATCTGCTGCCGACCGAGTGGGGCGGCGACGTCGAAGTCGTCAAGACCAGCGCCATGACTGGCGACGGCCTGGACGACCTGATGGAAATGCTGCTGACCATCGCCGAATTGCACGACCTGAAAGCCAACCCCGATCGGCCCGCCAGCGGCGTGTGCCTGGAGGCCGAGCTTCAGGGCGATCGCGGGGCCTTGGCCAAACTGCTGGTGCAGAACGGCACGCTGGAGCCCGGCGACATCATCCTGTGCGGCACGGCCTTTGGTCGCGTCAAGACGATGTACGATACGCTCAAGCCGCGCAAAGTGCATCGCGAAGTCGGTCCCGGCATTCCAGTCACCCTGTCGGGTCTGGATGAAGCCCCGGCCGCCGGCGAACCGTTCTACGTGCTGGACGACATCGCCCAAGCCCGCGAGATTGTCGAGCGCCGACGCGAGATTGTCCGCCTGGCCGCCGGAGTGCCGATCAATCGGCCGACGAGCCTCGAGGATTTCAGCGATCGGCTGGCCCTGGGGGCCGTGCAGACGCTGAACCTGATCATCCGGGCCGACACCCGGGGCTCGCTCGAAGCGATCAAGAAGGAACTCTCGAAGCTGGAGCACCCCGAGGTCGCCATCCGGATTCTGCAAGAAACCGTCGGCGGCATCACCGAGGCCGACGTGACCCTGGCCGACGTCACCGACGCCGTGATCCTGGGCTTCAACATCGTCCCCGACGAGCGGGCCAAGGCCGGCGCCCGAAACAAGGGCGTGCAGATCCGCGAGTACAGCATCATCTATGAACTGACCGACGACGTCCGCAAGGCCCTGGAGCAACGGCTCAAGCCTGGCCAACAGATTGTCGAGCTGGGCGTGGCCATGGTGCAGCAATTGTTCGTCATCAGCCGAGTGGGCACCATCGCGGGTTGCCGCGTGGTCAGCGGCACCATCGAGCGGAACTGCCGCGTCAAGATTGTTCGCGACAACCGGGTGATTGGCGACTACCAGCTTGAATCGCTCCGCCGCGAGAAGGACGACGCCAAGGAAGTCCGCCAGGGCTACGAGTGCGGCATCAAGATCTACCACTTCAACGACCTCAAGGAAGGCGACACCCTGCACGCCTACCGCATCGAAGAAGTTGCCCGGACCTTGGATGACGTGTGAGTCGTTCCGAGTGTGGGCCATCGAATTCTGGCGGGGCGGATCGCTTGATCCGCCCCGTTTTCGTCAGTCGCCGGCCCACTGCCGCAAGTTGAACCCCGTTGCCAACTCTCCCCAGGACGCCCCTTCGGGCCCGGGGCCCATCGGAAACCGCGTACCATGACCAGCCGCAGAACGCTTCGCGTGGCCGAACAGATCCGCAAAATCGTGAGCATGGCCATCATGACCGAGCTGAACGATCCCCTGAAGCTGCTGTTCGCCCGCTTGGCGACGCTCTACTGCCATGGCTGCGGCCATCAGGTGCAGCGGGACGACCCGGAGAGCATTGCAGCCCGTCTACTCGCCCGCGCAACGGATCAGCGGGTGATGGTCGTGGCCCGGGTTGATGTCCCCAAAGGGCTCGACAAGCACGAAATGCAGCAGCTGCTGGAGCGCCAGGGCTACAACCGCTTTCACCGCCTGACCAAGCGTTTTGTCGAGGTGGTGGTTGACCGGTTGCGGCTGTCGCCGGAGCGTCGCGACCGCCTGGTGGAGGCAGTGGAAAGCGGACTGCGTCTCGGGCGTGGCCACGTGGCCGTGCATCCGCTGGACGACAACCGCAAGCCGCTGGACCCCTGGCGGTTTTCCGCCGATCTGCATTGTGCGGAGTGCGATATTCACTACCGCGAAGCCGCATCCAACCTGTTTTCCTTCAACTCACCCATGGGCGCCTGTCCCGATTGCCGTGGCTTCGGCCGCACCATGGGGATTGATGACAACCTGGTGATCCCCGACCCGCGCAAGACCCTGGCCGACGGAGCGATTCGTCCGTGGCAGTCCGGCAAATCCGCCGAATGCCAGGACGACCTCATGCGCCATGCAGCCCGCCGGGGCATCGCCATCGACATTCCCTGGGCGGACCTGCCGGCGGAGGACCGGGACTGGGTACTGGAAGGCGAGCGTGGAAAGCGCGGTGAGCGGTGGTACGGGGTGCGAGGCTACTTCGACTGGCTGGAGTCGAAGAGTTACAGAATGCATGTCCGGGTGCTGCTGTCGAAATACCGGTCCTATGACGTATGCAGAACCTGCAATGGTGCGCGACTGAAGCCGGAGGCCCTGGCCTGGCGTGTTGGCAGCCACGACGATGCCGACGCCGTCATCGCGCGGGAGCAGCGCTTCCGTCCAAGGGAGAGCGCCATGCCGGAGCAGGCCCATCTGGGCCTGCCGGGCCTGTGTCTGCATGATGTGATGCAGCTGCCCCTGTCCAGCTGCCGCACCTTCTTTGACGGCCTGACACTGCCCCGGGGTCGTGACGAGGCTGCCGGGCAGTTGCTCGACGAGATCCGCACCCGGTTCCTCGACGGTCTGCGGCGCATGCACCCCGTGCCCCTGCAGAGCAGGCAGCAGGTGGCGTTCGCCGGCGTGGACGGTCGCCCGCAGCTCGAGTTCGCGTTCGAGCAGCGCGAGCGTGCGGCGGCGCTCGGCATCGAGCGCGGCGCGGTCGACGCGGCCGACCGCGCGGGCCATCGAGC